>JAIEQN010000955.1 GCA_019747685.1 Gemmataceae bacterium | reverse complement strand
CCCATCGAGTACGCCTTCGCCATCGGAGCACCCCCGGGGGTGCCCTCCGTCATACCCGACCGCCCCCGCCCGCGCTAGACTGAACCTGAAACTGCTCTAGCCGGCGGTCTGGCTCGCCCACCGGCGGGCCCGGAGGGCGCTGCCGAGCTGCCGCTCGTGCCGGCCGAACGCGCTCTCGGCCTGCCACCGCTGGCCGAACACCCGCTTGTGCCGGCTGCCCGCCGGCCCCGGCCGGGACCGCCGGGCCGTCCGGTTGCGGTACGCCCCCCGACCGGGCTGGCCCCGCCGCCCCGGCGGAACACCGGGAACACCGCCGAGCGGATGCCGGGGTCGCGGCGGGCGTGGGGGTTCTCCCCGTCGAACGCCCGGTCCCCGACCAGGGTGCCGATCCGGGCCCGGGCCGCGGCCGCCCCGACCGCCTCCCGGAACCGGCCGGCGTCGTGCCCGGGGCCGCGGGTGGCGACGGCCGGCGGGAACAGGTGGGCGCGGCAGTCGGTGCCGCTCGATGCCCCGGCGGCCGGTCCGGAGGGACCGGCGGACGGCCGGGGCGGCGACCAGCCGGTGCCGGGTGTGCGTCTTCCGCGGGAACCTGGGCGAGTCAGCCGGCAGGGCCGCCCGGGCGGCGGCGAGGGCCCCCCGGGCGACCGCCACCCCGGACTTGGTCATCGGTCGGGTGGTGCTCATGCCCCGTTAGAGGATTCCGACCGAGCAACTCTGTGGTTACTGATCCGCAGGTTGTCCGGGCTGTTTGTTGACGCGGGTGGGGAGCGGCAGTCCCGACCCCTCCCATACTCGCCTGAGCAGCCCCGGGTCGCACTCCAACTCGATCGGGCACCCCGCCACCCGGTCGCCCGGGCGGTGGAGGTCCGCCGGGGCGGCGTTGGCCGGCTCCCCGTACTTCAGCCGGGACCACACCGCCTCGGCCGGGTACCGGTCCGGGCGGCACGCCGGCAACCGCCCCAGCCGCGGCCGCCCGCCCCGGGGCAGGACCGCCCGGACCGCCGGCCCCCTGTGGTTGCTCCCGCCGTCCCGGGCCGCGACCCTCCTCCGCGGGCGCTCGAGCGGGCCCCGGAGGGAGGCGACCACCTTCCCGGGGCGAGGTACCCGTCCGGGTCGGTGGCCGAGTCGGACCCGCACCGGCCGGCGCCCGGGGGGTCGACACCGCCCCGGCGGCGCTCGCCTCGTCCCGGTGCCGGCCCCAGGCGTCGAGGGCCGGCGCCCGCCCCCCCGGTCCCCAGGTCCGGCAGACCACCGGGTCGGGGGCGGCCCAGCCTCGTCGATCAGGACGACGTGGGCGTGCTCGCCGGCCACCCAAGAAGGGGGCCGGCCGGTCGCCGGCCGCCCGACCGCTTCCGGGTCCGGCTGACTTTTTCTGAACGTCAGCCCGAGCGACCGGACCGCGGCCCACAAGGTGGACAGGGTGACGGCCACCTTCAGCTCGGCCCGGAGTTCGGCGAGCGTCGGGTCGGGGGCGGCGGCGAGCACCTTCCGGATGCGGGGGAGGTGGTCCCGGAGCTTGGGCACCCGGGGTCCTTGGCCGTCCGGGGGCGACCCCCCCGGTCTGCCGGGGCCGCCGGCGGAGCCGGCGGACCCAGGCCGGGCTGACGGCGAACCGCTCCGCCGGCCCGGCGGTCGTCTCCCCGACCGCGGCCGCCGCCAGGACGCGGACCCGAAGGTCCATCGAATACGCCCGCACGGGTCACCTCCTGACCGAGGGCCAGGATGCGGGCTGCCGAAGGGCGTCGCTAGACCCCTACCGAACCGACACTAAGGCGAAGGCGACAAGCCCCCCGGGATTTCGGGGGGGCCGTCCCGGGGGACGCGGCCCGGCTGGACGACCTGGCCCCGGGCCGGGCCCTCAGCCCGCTCCGGCTGGCCACCGACCGGGCGTTCGTCGGCCCGGCCGACTACGCCCCGGCCCTGGCCGGCAAGACCGGGTGCGGGAAGAGCGAGCTGGCCGCCCGGAAGCTCCAGCACGTCGGCCCGGGGTTCGACGCCCGGGCCCTCCCGGCCGGCTTCGCCGACACGGCCGACGCGCTGGGGGAGAAGGCGTTCCGCCTCAAGGAGGCGCTGCCGGTGGTGGGTGGCCACTGCCCGGACGCGGACGACCCCCGGCGGCTCCGACAGACGGCCGACCGGCTCCTCCGCGTCGGCCGGGTCGGGCGACTCGCCCCGGGCGGCCCGGGCCCGGTAGTCGTCCACCACCGCGGCCACCAGCCCCTCGGCCGGGTCGGGCGGGTCGAGCGTCGCCGGGGCCC
>JAIEQN010000517.1 GCA_019747685.1 Gemmataceae bacterium | reverse complement strand
GCCGCCGCTCCGGCCGCGGCCGCCGCCTGCCGGGTTTCGTCGTAGGCTGCGGCCGAGTCCCGGGTCTTCTCGGCTGCCCGGGCGATCACCGCCGCCCGCTCCTGCCGGGCCGCCTCCACCTGACGCACCGCGGCCGCATACCGGTCGCGGAACGTGGCCGCCACCCGGGCCGCCGCCGACGCCACCCCGACCGGCTTGCCGCCCAGCCGGGCCAGCAGCTCCTCGACCTCCCGGTCCGGCTTGCCGTTCCGGGCGGCCCCGGCCGGGTGCTTCTGCTCGGCGAACCGCCGCCACCCCTGCGTCCCCAACACCAGGTCGAGGGCCGCCCCGGCCTTCGGGTGGTCGGACAGGAGGAAGTCGGCGTACTCCAGCTCGTCGGGCGTGCGGACCTCGCCGGCCAAGAGGAAGTGGGCGGCCGGCGACCGGTCGGCCGGGCCGGGGACGTTGGCCGCGTTGACCACCGCCGCCCACAGGATCGCGGCCGCCGGCTTGCCCGTCTCGTCCGTCGCGGACACGCCGACCTTGCGGGGGTCGGCGGTATTAACCGCCAGCTTCAGCACCTCGCCCGGCCGGCGGAAGACCAGCCGCTCGGCGATCGGAAGGAGCTCGCCGCCGTTGGCCGGCTCGTCCCAGACCGTGACCCGGACCACCCCGCCGTGGCGGTCGGCCACCGCCAGCGACACCTCGGCCGGCGTCCCCGGCACGAGCGTCGACCGCCGGGTGTCGGCCAGCCGGCCGCGGAGGTACGCCCCGACCACCACGTTCCGCCCCCGCCCGGCCGCCGCCAGCGTCACCCGGATCGGCTGGCCCGGGTCCGTCACCGGGTCGGCCACCGCCAGGGCCACCCCGTCCGCGACCGCCGCCGGCAGGGCGTGCCGGCCGGCCTTGCCGTCGAGCGTCAGGGTGTACGCGGCCCCGGCCTGCGGGGTGAAGGTGAACGCCCCGAGGCCGCGGTTCACCCCCGGCTCGGCGGGGTCGGTCGGCGATTCGACCCGGGCGACTTCGCCGGCCGGGCCGGACACCAAGCCGCGGACATCGACCGCCACCCCGGCCGGGGTCGTGGCCCGGACGTACACCCGGTTCGCCACCCCGGCGACGAGCGTGCCGCCCTCCGGGAAGAACTCGACGACGATTTCCGAACCGACCACCGGCACCCGCTCGGCGGCCGGCTCCTCGACCCCGTCGGCCGCGACGGTCACGAGCAGCCGCACGTCGCCCCGGGCCAGCGGCCGGGGGAGTTGGAACCGGAACCGGGCCTTCCCGTCGGAGTCGGTCCGGTTGTTGGCCGGGGCAGCCGGGCCGGGGTTGGCCGGCCGGAACACGACCAGCACCGGCCGGCCGTCGGCCGTGGCCGCCGCGCCGAGGGTCGCCCCGGCCACCGGCTTGTCCCCGAGCTTCACCTCGATGATCCCCTCGACCAGTTCGCCGGCCGAGTAGGACGCCTTCCCGAACGTCACCCGCTTGCCGAACCGCTCCGGCCCGGCCGCCCGCACCTTGACCGCCCGGGTCGCCGGGTGGGTCATGGCCGGCGGCACGTCACCCCGGCCCGGCAATTCCGTCACCGTCAGCGTGTAGTCGCCGTCCGGCAGGTTCGTCGGCAGGGTGAACGCCCCGCACCCGACCCCGCGGACCGGCCGGCCGTCCGGCCCGAGGACCGGCTCGGCCTCGCCGTCGAGCATCCGGACCACGCCCGTCGTGCCGACCAGCTCGGCCACCTTCGACCCGTCGGGTTTGGTCAGGGCGTACCGCAAGACTTGCTCGCGGTCCGGCGGGGCGAGCGTCACCCGGTCGAGGGTGAGCGACCGGAACAGCACCCGCTCGCCCGGCCGGTAGGCGGCCTTGTCGGTCGTCAACAGCGTGGTGTAGACCGGGCCGAACAGGCGGACCGGTTCGAGCAGATCAGTTTTGACGCCGGTTTGCGGGTCCACGGCGGCCACGGCCAGGGTCGGCTCGGCCCCGGGGCCGAGCTCGGCCCAGACCCCGGCCGGCACCCGCACCCGGGCCTCCCCGGGCGCCGCGACCGGCTGGGTGTGGACGACTTTCCCGGCCGGGTCCCGGACCACGGCCTCGACCCGCCGCCCGGTCAACGTCCCGTCCTCGTCCTTGACGGCGACGACGAACTCGTTCGGGGCGCCGGCCACGGCCGCGGTCGGCTTCGTCACCGAGACCGACACCGCCCGGCCCGCCACCGCGGCAACAACCGCTTCGGCCCGGGCGGCCTCGTCCGCCGCGGCCCACTCGGCCAGCACGGCGT
>JAIEQN010000272.1 GCA_019747685.1 Gemmataceae bacterium | reverse complement strand
GGTGGTGGGGGCGGGGGGGGTGGGGGCGGGGGTGGCGGCGGAGGGGGGGGCGGCGGGGGCGGCGGGGCCGACACCGACTCCACCCTCGACCGGGCGGCCGTCGTCCCGCCGCTGGACGGGAACCGGGTGTACACGTTCGACGGGTCGGTCGGGTTCGACGGCCGGACCCCGGTCGGGGCCGACGATGTCGACCTGTACGCGATCCGGGTCCGGTCCCCCGGGACGCTCGAGGCGGTCGTCGCCGCGACCGACTTCGGGCTGGACACCTACCTCCGGCTGTTCGACGAGTTCGGCAACCAGATCGCGTTCAACGACGACCAGTCGGGGCTGGACTCCGGGCTGGTCACCGGCATCTCCCCGGGGACGTACTACTTCGGGGTCAGCAGTTTCAACAACTCGGGGTACGACATCGTCGACGGGTCCGGCCGGGGGGGCGGCGGGTCCGAGGGGGGTTACGTGCTGGCCTTCCGGCTGAACAACCCGGACCCGAACGGGGTGTTCACCGGGGCCGTCGACTTCCCGGCGGCCCCCAACGTCAGCCGGGTGTTCGACGACCAGTTCACCCTGTTCGACATCCCGGCCGACGTGGCCGCCGGGGTCCCCAGCGGCCGGGTCGGGTACGTGGCGTCCGGGCTGATCGGGTCCGACCCGCCCCCGGCCGACGGGTCGAGCACCGACCGGGTCCAGACCGGGCCGGGGGACGTGGACATGTTCCGGTACGTCGTCCCGGACGACGGCCGGCTGTTCGTCCGGGTGGCGTCCTTCGGGCGGCTGTTCGAGCCCCTCGGCCCGGCCCCGGACGGGCCGTTCGACACCTACCTGCGGGTGTTCGCCGGGAACGGGGACGAGATCGACTTCGACGACGACGGCGGGCCGGACACCGACAGCCAGTTGGTCCTCGACGGCCTCCAGCGGGGGGCGGTCGTGTACCTGGCGGTGTCCACCTACCTGAACTCGGACTACGACCAGCGGGACGCGAGCGGCCGCCCGGGCCTCGGGTCCGGCGGGTACTACGAGCTGTTCACCGCGTTCGACAACGGGGACCGGAACGGGACGGCCCTGTCGTCCGTCCCCATCACGATCGGGCAGGAGGTCGGCGGGTTCGTCGGGAACGACTTCCGGCCGCTGGACGACAACGTCCCGAACATCGGGGAGGACGGCCGGCTGGATGTCGACTTCGTCCGGCTCCAGGCCCCGGACGACGGGGTCCTGCGGGTGACGGTGAACGGGCAGGCGGGGTTCCGCCCGTCGGTCGCCCTGTGGGGGTTCCAGTACGACGAGGCCGGCAACGCGGTCGGGTTCGGCCGGATCGCCACCTCGGACCGGAACCGGGCGGTCATCCTCGCCCCGGTCCAGGGCGGGGAGACGTACTACCTGTCGTTCACCGGGGAGGGGAACGGCGGGTTCAACTGGTTCGAGGTGGCCAGCGGGACCGGCGGGCAGACCGGTCGGTACACGGTCGCCACCCAGCTGCTCCCGCCGGGCGGGGGGGACGACATCCGCGACCGCGGGGCCGAGGGCGGGGCCCCGCCCCGGGCGGTCAGCCTGGGCACCTCGGTCGCCGGCCGGATCGGGACCGACACCGGGACCAACGGCGAGGTGTACGTGGTCGAGACCCAGTCGGCCGGGCGGATCCAGTACGGCCGGGGGGACGTCGACGTGTACACCTACCGGGCCGAGGCGTCCGGCCGGGTCGTGTTCCGGGCGGCCGCGTCGGCCTCCCTGGGCGGGGCCGCCGACCCGGTCCTGCGGGTGTTCGACGAGGCCGGGAACGAGCTGGCGTACAACGACGACCTGGACGAGACGACCCGGGACGCGGTGGTCGTCCTCGACGTGGTCGGGGGGCGGACGTACCTGATCGGCATCTCTGGGTATGCCCGGGGCGGGGCCGACTACGACGTGATCACCGGGGAGAACCGGGCGACCTCCCTGGCCACCGCGTCCGTCGGGGCGTACATCCTGTCGATCACCGACGCCGACCCGACCCCGGTGACGATCGCCCCCGGGGGCCTGCCGGGGGCCCTGGCCGGGGCCGGGTACGACCTGCGGCTGACCGCCTCCGGGCCGGCCGGCCCGTACACCTTCCGGGTGGCCGGCGGGACCCTGCCGACGGGGCTCGGGCTGGCGGCCGACGGCCGGCTCTCCGGCACCCCGCAGGCGGCCGGGACGTTCAGCTTCACCGTCGAGGCCCGGGCGGCCGGCGGCCGGACCGGGACCCAGGCATACGCCCTGACCGTCGCCTCGGCCC
>JAIEQN010000187.1 GCA_019747685.1 Gemmataceae bacterium | reverse complement strand
CGACGCCCTGGTCAAGCTGAAGGACCCGCCCCGGTCGTCGGCCCGGCCGCTGGCCGAGGGGCTGGTGAAGAAGGGGGCGTGGTCGGCGGCCGACCGGGAACGGTTCGAGGCGGCCGTGGCCAAGCTGCTCGCCGACATGAAGGGTAAGGCGGCCGGCGGGTACGGGGTCGTCCTGTCGGCGGCGACCGGGGCGACCCCGACCGACGTGTCGGCGGCGACCCTGGCCAAGGCCCTGGCGGCGGCCGGGCCGTCGTCGAAGGACCAGCTCGCGGCCCTGGTGAAGCTGCTGGCGAGGGCTGACTACCGGGATGTGGCCGAGCGGCAGTTGACCGCGGCTGGTGACGAGGCGGTCCCGGCCCTGGTCGACGGTTTGAAGGACAACGACCCGGCCGTGCGGGTGCCGGCCGCGGCGGTGCTGGGGAAGGTGGCGGCCCTGGGCCGGTCGGCGTCCCGGCCGAGCTGGCGGGCCGGGCTGGACGCCCTGGCCACGGCCAAGGCGTCGGACGCCTCGCCCGCGGTCCGCGAGGCCGCCGCGGCGGCCCTCAAGGAGTTGACCGCGAACCCGTGACCCGTCCTGGCGAACGGCCGGTTCTGCCCTCTCCCCTTGAGGGAGAGGGTGGCACGGACCGCGGAGCGGGCCGTGACGGGTGAGGGGAATACCCGAACGGGCGGGAGACGTTTCTTCCCCTCACCCGGCCTCCGGCACTCCGTGCCGTCGGCCACCCCCTCCCTCACGGGGAGAGGGCAAAACCCGCCGGCCCCACCCGCCCTCTATTCCGCCTCCACCCGTGCCGGTAATCGCAGCGCGTCGCCGGCCACCAGCCCCGGCCGCAGCACCCGGACGACCCGACCCGTCGTCATGCGGGTGCCGGCCGGGACGACCACCCACCCGGCCGGGTGGTCGCGGTAGTGGAGCGGGGCGAATGCCGCCAGCCCGTACCCGGCGGCCAACATCCGCCCGAGGCCGTCGGCGAACGCGGCCGCGGCCGCCGAGTGGTTGGCCGCCCACTCCGGGTACGCCTGATCCCAGAACCGGGTGAATAGTTCGACCGCGGCCAGCTCGCCGTACCCGCCGGCCCCGGCCGGGCGGAGGTCGCGGAAGGCGGCCCGGACCTCCTCGCCGGCCGGCCCCGGGATCGCCCCGGCGGCGGCCTCCAACTCGGTCAGCCCCGGCGGCGGCGGCCCGGCCGAGATGACCACCTCGGCCGGCCGGATGACCTCCTCACCACGAACCAGACCGAACGCCTTCACCCGAACGATCAGTCCGGCCGGCACATCCCGCCGGAACACCGGCTTCACGGCAACGCCGGGCGAGCCGGCGGGCGGTGCCGGCCCGCCGGCAGCGAACGACCGATCCGCCGGGGCGACGGCCAGGCCGATATCCGCGGCCCAGCCGCGGACGAGTGCCAGCACGTCGTCACGGGCGGCGAGGTGGGCCGGGTCGGCGGTCGGTTCGAGCTTGGCCAATTCGTCGAGGATCGGCCCCAGGCCGTCCGCCTCGGCGGTCGCCTGGTCGCAAAGCCAGTCCAGCAACCCCGGCGGCCGGGGCCACTCGCCGAGTGTCATCGCGGCCCGGGCGAGCCGAGCCGGCGGCCAGTCGTCCGGCTGTGCGGCCAGACGGTTGTCGACCTCCCGCCCCAGCTCCGCCGCCCGGTCGAGGGCGGCCTGAGTGTCGGGCGGCACGGTCGCGATGGCGTCCAGCAGGTCCGCCGCCTCCCAGACCGCCTCGGGGGGCAACTCGGGCTGGCGGAGCCGACCGGCGAGGTCGGCCAGCCGGTCGGACGGCGGGAGGGCGAGCCGCCGTTCGAGCCGGTGCGCCCGCCACGCCGGCCAGGTGAGCAGGAAATCGGCCCACCCGAGGAGCAAGTCATGGGGGCTCGACTCACCCACGCCGGAAACGCCGAGTACGTACCGGGCGCCGGCCGTCGCCCCGGGGGGGAAGCACTCGGCGAGGAGCAGGTGGTCGATGTACCCGACGACCGCGTCCCGCAACCCGGCGAGGTCGTCCGGCTTCATGCCCACGGCCGGCCCTCCGGGTCAGATGTCGCCGCGGAGGACGGCGACGTGGTGATCGGCCTCGGCCAAGTCCTTGTACGCCCCGTCCTCGCCGGTCGCTGCGTCCCGGACCCCGAACTCGCCCAGCAGCGGCTCGTACCGGACCTCCAGCTCGCCCCGGATGCCGCCGGCGAACTGGTACGCGGCGAACGGGGTGAAGGCGTCGTCGCC
>JAIEQN010000762.1 GCA_019747685.1 Gemmataceae bacterium | reverse complement strand
ACTGCCCCTTGGTCGCGCCGGCCAGCCCGACCAGCACCCCCGCCAGCTCCCGGCCCACCGCCTCCAGGTACCGCCGGCCCTTCTCGGCCGTCGCCTTGGAGGGGTCCCCGCACCCGGTGTCCGGGTGGACGGCGGACCAGGGGCGGGGCGTCCACACCCCCGGCACCCCCCGCAGGGCCTCGATGGCGAACGGCACCGCCCGCCCCTCCCCCGCCTGGGCCATCGCCACCCACTCCGGGCACAGGTGGAGCAGGAGGCTGGTCTCCATCTCCCCCGCGTGGTCGCCCGGGTCGTCGAAGATCGACCGCAGCTCGGCCGGGGCCATCCGGTAGAAGTCGGCCAGCACGACCAGCACCCCGGTCTCCGCGCGGACGTCCCGGACCAGGGGTTTGAAGTCGTTCCCGCCGTGGGCGTTGACCAGCACCAGCCGGTCGATCCCCTGGGCCGCCAGCGACCGGGCGACGTCCCCGAGGATGGCCAGCGCGGTGGCGGTGCGGATGCTGACGGTGGCGACCTGGTCGAGCTGCTGGGCGTTGTTCCCGAACGGGACGGCCGGGAGCACGACCACCCGGGCCCCGGCCCGGTGGGCCAGCTCGGCGGCCCGCTCGGCGACGGCGGACGCCTCGATCACGTCGGTCCCGTGCGGCAGGTGGTAGTTGTGGGCCTCGGTCGCCCCCCACGGCAGCACGGCCACGGCCGGCCGGTGGTCCAGGAGCTGTCGGTAGTTGGCCTCGTGCAGGACGAACGGTCTCGGCGGCATGTCGGGCGCCCCTCACTGGCGGGTGAAGAATCAGCGCATCTCGTTCGTGGAATAGGGTACGAGAAGCCCCCCGGTGATCCCTCGGTACGGAGGTGTGCGTCGCGCCCCAGCAATCCTGTCTGACGGGTTGAGGTCGGCGCGACCCCCGGCCGCCGACACCGTTGTGTAGAACCGTCGGTACTCCCCGCTCAGCCCGGTGGCCGTGCGGGTTCAGTTGCCAATGGCACCCAGGTCGGGACCGAGGTCCTTCAGCCCGTCCCGGACCTCGTCGACCTTCTCTCCGACCTCGTTCGCCGGGCCCTTAACCTCGAACCCGACTCGGACGGTCAGCTCGGGCACCCCGGCGAACCGACTGAGGAGATTGGTGTCGAAGTTCATCCACTCTGTGGGATCTCCCCGCTCCACCGGATCGTCTGCTCCGGGGGTTGTCCGGGTTGTCCTCGTCCTCCTCGCCCGCCACCACAGCCGTCACCGCACCTCGGCAGCGGCCCCGACGGGCCCCGACGCCCGGACGGCGAACACCCCGCCGGCGCCCTGGCGGTGATGACCTCGTCCGCGGAGACCGAGCTGCCCGCGGCCATCCATGCGAACCTTACAAAGGGGAGGGAGCTGTCCGTGGCTCCACGCCGGTGAACAGCCAGGTGTATACCCGCGGCTCATCAACCTGTTGCCGGCCAAGCGGCGGACGAGGGCGACCGAGGGCGACGCCACACCCTTCTGCTGCGGCTGCGGACGGGGATGGCCACACCCGGGCGGCCGAGACCGATCTCGAGCAAGCGGACATCTCACAGGCCGTTCACCGACGCCACAATCCGCCGTCCGTCGTCCTGGCGGCCAACTCTTGGGCCTCACCAGCCGCTGCACCGGGTGCTGGCTTCGATTCCACCACCAGTTGATCGGCGAACACCGCCGCCGGCGGAGGGGTGAGGCCGGGGGCCGGCAGGGATCGTTGGGCACCCCACAGCGCGGCCCGCGGGCGGGGTCGTCCGTACCCTCACCACCGGAAACCATTGCTCCCGGCCGTCCAGCCGCTACCACCCGGACCCGGCCGGATTCGCGCCAGGACGGCCGGCGGCCGATCGCCATCGGCAGGGTTTTCCCCCGCCCGCGGGGAGGATCGCCCGCCGGGGCGGGCGGCGATGAAGTGGCCACGGACATGCCAGCCTGGTTGCCTGGCGGCCAACTGTTGCGGGGGAGCGGGCCGGGAGATCGGGCCGGAGAGCCGTGAATCGGGGTGGCACATAATCTGCTGTGGCCGGGGTTACTGGTCACTGAATTGTGGGCTTCCGGGCCGCATCTAAAGGCTGTCGTCCCCCCAGCCCATTTCACCACCGGTGCCCCGGACAAGCCCGAGAACGTAGGCGGGCAAAAATAGTTATGAAAGTTAATTGCCGTGTTGAAGACATCCGATCTACCGCCGGATGCTGTAGGCCAGCACCCGCAGGGCGGCTTCCGCGTCCAGG
>JAIEQN010000740.1 GCA_019747685.1 Gemmataceae bacterium | reverse complement strand
CCCGGCGGCTGGCCGCCGAGGCCCGGGTCTGCCCCCGGTGCCTGGCGGCCGGGCGGTTGGTCCGGCGGAAGGCGCAGGCGGCCAGCCCGCAGTACCCCGAGGTCCGGTACCTGGAGTGCACGGCCGAGGGCCGGGACCCGGCCGGCAACCCGGTGGTGTGCGGGTACCAGTTCCGGGCCAGCTACGCCAAGCTCCCCCGGGTCTGCTTCCCGACCGTCGGGGTCCGGGCCAGCGGCAAGACCCAGCTGCTGGTCACCGCCTACGACCGGGTGCGGAACGGGTCGGTCCCGACGGCGGCCGCGGTCCAGCGGGCCCCGTCGCTGGCGGACAAGCGGTTCGAGAAGTACGTCGACGAGATCCTCGTCGCCCACCGCAGCCCCGACTTCACCCCCCACACCCTCCCGTACCCGATCAACCTGCACGTCCGGGACACCGACCCGACCGGCCCGAGCACCGTGCTGGTGAACCTGTTCGACTACGCCGGCCAGATGATGAACACGACGGTCGACCACGACGCCCTCCGCCAGCGGGCCGTCCGGATGGACGGGTTCCTCCTGTTCCTCGACCCGACCCAGTTGTACGGGGACACCGTCCACCTGCCCGGCGGCGGGACGCTGCGGAACCTGTCGCTGGCCAGCCAGGTCAAGGCCCTGGACGACTACTTCGAGGACATGCGGGAGGAGCGGGGGGTGCCCGAGGGGCGGCCGATCCCCCTCCCGGTCGCGGTGTGCGTCACCAAGCTCGACCTGCTGGTCAGCGAGAACCCGATCGGCGGGGACTCGGTCCCGTACAGCCGGGAGCTGACGGCCGGCGGGCTGGACCCGGGGCCGGAGGGGCCGCTCACACTCGACGCCCTGACCCGCCGGTCGGGCCTGGTCGAGGAGATGTTCCCCCAGATGTTCCCGGGGCTGAACCTGCGGAAGAAGCTGCACGACTACTTCGGCGACCAGGTCCTGTTCTTCCCGGTGTCGTCGGTCGGGCTGGTCGAGGACGAGCTGGGCGTCCGGGACCTGAAGCGGCGGACGATCGCCCCGTACGGGGTGGTCGAGCCGGTCCTGTGGCCGCTGCACATGCACGGGTACCAGGTGTTCGCCGGGTAGCCGGCGGGGGTGGGGGCATGGGGCCGGTGACCAACAGCCGCCGGGCGGCCGGCCGCGCGTGGCCGGAGAACTGCGACTACCGGGACGCGCTCCAGCACCCGGGGCTGTGCCTGAGCCCCGGGCTGGTCCCGCCGGGGGGGGACATGAGGCGGAACCGGGCCGGCCAGCCGGTGATCTGGCCGGGCGGCTTCGGGGCGGTGTTCCAGTACGTCCGCCCGGACGGCGGGGCGGTCGCCCTGAAGGTATTCACCAAGCCCAACCCGGAGCGGGGCGAGCGGTTCCGGGCGGTCGCCGCCCACCTGGCCACCCTCGGCCCGGACCGCCCCCCGGGGCTGGTCGGGTTCGGGTACGCCCCGGGCGGGATCCGGGTGAACGGCGGCTGGTTCCCGGTCCAGACGATGGACTGGGTGAAGGGGGAGACGCTCGGCGAGTGGTTCGCCGAGGCGATGGGCCGGGGGCGGGCGGACGCCGTCCGGGACGTGGCCGGGCGGTTCGCGCGGCTGGTGGCCGACTTCCGCCGGGCCCGGATCGCCCACGGCGACCTCCAGCACGACAACGTCATGGTGGTCGGCGGGGACCTGCGGCTGGTCGACTACGACGGGATGGTGGTCCCGGCGATCGAGGGCCGGCCCCAGTTCGAGATCGGCAAGGAGGCCTACCAGCACCCGCGGCGGGCCGAGCTGCCGCTCGGCCCGGCGGTCGACTCGTTCGCCGCCTGGCTGATCCTGATCGCCCTCCGGGCGGCCGCCGCCGACCCCGGGCTGTTCGACCGGTACTACGTCCGGCCGAAGAACGAGAACCTCTTGTTCACCCCGGACGACCTGCGGGCCCCGCGGGAGTCCCGGCTGTGGGCCGAGCTGGTCGGGTTCAAGGCCGACCCGGAGGTCCGGACGTGGGCGGCCGCCCTGCGGGTCGCCCTCGACGGGCCGCCCGAACGGGTCCCGCCGTTCGACCTCGACCCGTGGGGCCACTTCCGGGATCTGGTCCGGGTCCGGGACTGGACCGGGGCCGCGGACGTGGGCGGCCGACTCGCCCGGGCCGGGGCAACCACCCCGGCCGACCTGCGGGGCAAGCCGGACGAGGCCCGGGACCGGGTGGCCGCCCTGGCCCAGGCCGAGAA
>JAIEQN010000138.1 GCA_019747685.1 Gemmataceae bacterium | reverse complement strand
GGGCGGTGGCGTTCGGGCCGGGGCTGGTCGGCGGCCCGGCCTGGCGGCTGGCGGCCGGCGACGACGGCGGCATGGTCTGCACCTGGGACGAGGCCCGGCCGGAGTCGGTCACCCGCTTCCTCGGCTCGCACCACGAGGTGCTGGCGGTGGCCTTCAGCCCGGACGGGACGTCCCTGGCCTCGGCCGGCCGGCAAGGGGTCAAGCTCTGGGACATGGCGACCGGTCGGCCGGTAATCACCCTGACGATACGGGAAGGATCGTGGCGGGATCGGACGACCGGGCTGGGGTTCTCGCCCGACGGGACCCGGATGGCCGCCGGCAGCATCTCGACGAGCAACCAGGGCGTCGGTGGGACGGATGTGTGGGACCTTCACGACGGCCGGGCTGTCCGCACCCTGCGGGGGCTGACGGCCCAGGTGTCGCGAGTCCGGCTATCGTTGGACGGAACGCGGCTGGCGGCCCTGTCCCACGACTGGCGGATGGCTGTCTGGGACCTTCCAACCGGCCGCCTCATAGCCCGGTTCGACGTACCGCCCGGGCTGTCGGCGGACAACGCCGGGCTATCGTTCAGTCCGGACAACCGGCGTCTGGCCTACGCGGCCGGCCGGGAGGCCGGCGAGTGGGACCTGGAAACCGGCCGGCGACTCGGCCGGTGGCGGTTCCCGCCGGGATTATGCGACCAGCTCGCCTATCACCCGGACGGCGGCCTATTCCTGTTCCGCAAGGAGTACGACGGCCCGCCGGAGGACCCGGACACCCCGCGCCTCGGCCGGCTCCGGGAACTCCGCCCCGGCGGCTGGTTCGGTCCGGCCCTACGCCCCTCTCGGCTGGTAATGCAGACGGACGACTTCCGGGCGGGGCTGCGGGTGGTGAAGGGGTCGCCGGACGGCCGGTACTTCGTGGCCCACGGGCTGAAGGTCGGCAAGGGCCCGTGGACGGCCCGGGCCTACGACGCGGCGACCGGGCGGAAACTCTGGGGCGACGTGCTGGCGACCGAATACGACCAGGTCACGCTCGACCCGACCGGCGCGACCCTCTCCGTCCGAGCCGGCCCGGGTGACGTGTGGCGGGTGGTCGAGATGCCGGCGGGGACGCCGACCGGGGCCGTCCGGCGGACCGGTAATAACCCGGTTCCCGCCGGCGGGCTGTCCGCTGTCACGGAACAGACCCCTTCCGGTCCCGCGATGGAGGTCCGCCGAGACGACCAGTCCGACCCGCTGGTTTCACTCCCGCTCGGGAAAGGGCTCACCTCGATCGACTGGCCGTTCACCCCCGACGGCCGGCGGCTAGTCTGGGGAAACGACGACGGGTCAGTGTCGGTGTGGGACCTGGACGAAACCAATCACCGGCTGGCCGGCCTGGGCTTCGGCTGGTGACTTTTTCGCCTCGGCCGACTTTTTCGGTGTCAGGTTCTTCCGCGGGTTATCGGGTAGGTGGGTAGAGGGCCGTCGGCCCTCGCCGACCGGTCGCCGACGACCGGCTCGGTCCCGTCACGCCCACTCACGGAGGTCCCGCCCATGTGCCTGACCCTGCCGACCCGCATCCTCGCCGCCCTGCTGACCGCCGGTGGCCTCGGGTTGGCCGCGCCGGCCGCCCGGGCCGACTTCGTCATCAACTTCGACGCCTTGGCGGCGCACGGCGTGCCCGGCGGGGTGGTCGGTCCCCCCCTGGCCGACTACCTCGCCGGGTACGGTGTCTCGCTGACGGACGTGACCCCGGGGACGGAGGTCGTGGTGTACGACGCCCGGGACATCTACGCAGACATCCAGCCGGTGGTCCCGCCCTCGCCGTTCAACGTCATCGCCCAGCAAGGGTCGCTCGACCCGATCTCGTACACCCTCACCTTCGCCGTCCCGCAGGACTTCTTCCGGCTGACCCGGCCGTACATCCGGGCCGGCGACACCGGCGTCGCCCTGCCGGCCTGGGCCGCCTACGCCTACGACTCGTCCGGCAACCTGCTCGACTCCGTCGGCGAGGATGCCTTCTCCATCTTCTCGGACCTGCCTGCCCAGCAGTTCAGCCTGAACGGCCCGAACATCGACCATGTGACGATCGCGTCCGACAACGGCCACTTCGCCGCCTTCGGGTCGGTGATCCTAGACGACTTCACCCTCTCGGCGGTGCCTACGGCCACCACGCCCGAGCCGGGGTCGCTGGTGCTGGCCGGGGTGGGGGCGGTCGGGGTGGCCGCGGCCCGGCGGCGGGCGCGGA
>JAIEQN010000856.1 GCA_019747685.1 Gemmataceae bacterium | reverse complement strand
GGAGCATCCCCCGGAATTCGTCCTGGAACGTGGACCCCGCGTGGTGCCGTTCCTGGTGGGCGATGTACCCGACCACCTGGGCCTGGTTCTGCGGGCTGACCGAGAACGCCCCGTACCCGGCCTGCCAGTAGAAGGCGGCCGGGCCGCCGTTGTCCTTCGCCCATTTGGACGACCCGGACTTCGTCTCCTCGACCGCCTCGCACAGCGGGACCGTCCGGGCCAGCACGAACAGGATGTGGACGTGGTCCGCCACCCCGCCGACCGCCACCGCCGGACAGCGGAGCGCGCCCAGCGCCCCGGCCAGGTAGGCGAACAGCCGGTCCCGGATGTCGGGGACGATGTACGGCTCCCGGTTCTTGGTGCTGAAGACGAGGTGGATCAGGTTGCGGGCGAGCGACTGCGGCACGGGCGGGCCTCCGCGGGGGGCCCAGGCCTGTCGGCCCGGGCTCTGGTGTGTCGGGCCTTCGGCCCTCCGGAACATGGTTTCAGGCCCGAAGGGCCGTGACAACATCGCCCAGGCCGACAGACCCGGGTCTGGGTCCCGTTGCCGTGATTGTCCGGAGGGCCGAAGGCCCGACACACCCCAGCCCAGGCCGACAGGCCTGGGTTCATTTGGGCGATCCCAGGTGCTGCTTGAAGAACCCAGCCGACTTGGCCCACAGACGTTCCATCACCACCGGGTCGGCCGAGTACATGTGCGTCACGCCCGGCAGTGGCAGGGCCTCGAACGGCCGGCCGGCCCGGAACAGGGCGTCGGCCAGCTTCAAGGAGTGCCGGTAGTAGACGTTGTCGTCGGCCGTCCCGTGGACCAGCAAGAGCGGCCGGCTCAGGTCCTTCGCCAGCGGGATCAGCGACGCCTCGTCGTACGCCTTCTGCGACTCGGGCAAGAGGCCCATGTACCGCTCGGTGTAGTGGGTGTCGTAGTCGGCCCAGTCGGTGACCGGGGCGCCGGCGACGGCCGCCTTGAACACGTCCGGCCGGCGGAGGACGCCGTTGGCGGCCATGTACCCGCCGAACGACCAGCCGACGACGCCGACCCGGTCGCGGTCCAACTCGGGGTACTTGTCGCACAGGGCGTGCAGCCCCTTCACCTGGTCCTCCAACGGGACGGTGCCGAACTTCTGGTAGACATCCTTCTCCCAGTCCCGCCCGCGGCCGGGGGTGCCGCGGTTATCGACCGCCACGACGATGAACCCCTGGTCGGCGAGCCACTGCGGCACGAGCCAGTTCCGCATGGCCTGGACGACGTGCAGGTGACGTGGCCCGCCGTACACGTCCACGATGACGGGGTACTTCTTCTTCGGGTCGAAGTCCCGCGGCCGGACGACCGCCGTGTAGTAGTCGCCGACCTTCTCGACGGTGACGTTGGGCGTGAACGGCGGCTCGGCCGCGACCGAGGGCAACTCGCCGGCCGGCTCGCCGTCGTCGGTCAGACGCACCCGGGTCCGGGGCATCGCCTTCGTCGTGGTCGTGGTGACGACGAACGGGCCCCGGCCCTTCGGAACGACCGCCGAATGCATCCCGGGCTCGGTCGTCAGTTGCTTCGGCTCCGACCCCGGGGCCCATTCGCCGTGGAAGGTGTGGTGCCGCCAGACGTGCTGCTCGGTCGGGTTCGGGGCGGCGTGGGTGTAGGCGGTGTTGCTCCCCATGTGCCGCGACACACCGGCCAGCCCGAGGAGTTCCGACCCCTTCAGCGGCACCGCCGCGAACGACTTGCCGTCACCGTGCCGGTGTTGCAGGACGAGCCGGCCGTCGTCCTCCCCGAGCCAGACGAACTCCGGGCCGTACTGGATGTCCTGCGGCACGTCCCCGGGCAAGTTGACCCAGGCCCGGTCGGCCTCGGCCAGAAGCTCCGTCGTCCGCCCGGTCGCCGGGTAGGCCCGGAGCAGGGCGAGGGCGTGCTGCGTCCGGTCTTGCACCTGGAGGGAGAGGATCGGCTCCCACCGGACGGCCGCCAGGTACTCGTACTTCTTCCGAGCCCACTCGACCCAGACGGTTTCGCCGCCGGCGACCGGCTTGACCCCGAGCCGGACGGCCACGTTCTTCTTCCCTGGCCGGGGGTAGAACTGCGGGGCCGGTGGCACGTCCGGCTTGAACGGGTCGGCCACGTACCACTGCTCGACGCCGGCGTGATCGGCTTCCTCGTAAGCGATGAACTTGCTATCCGGCGACCACCAGTAGCCGCTGAACCGGCCCATCTCCTCCTGGG
>JAIEQN010000673.1 GCA_019747685.1 Gemmataceae bacterium | reverse complement strand
AACCGGGTGGTCGAGCGGCACGTCGAGGCCCTGCCGGTCGGGTCGGACAACCCGGCCGGCAACGCCTTCGTGATGCGGCAGACGCCGCTCGACAAGGAGTCGGAGGCGAAGCGGCGGGCCCACCCCGAGTCGGACCGCCACTGGGCGGTGGTCAACCCGGCCCGCAAGAACGCGGCCCGGGAGCCGGTCGGGTACCTGCTGCTGCCGCAGGCGAACGCCGTGCCCCACTTCGCCCCCGGGTCGCTGGCCCGGCGGCGGGCCGGGTTCCTCGACGCCCACCTGTGGGTGACGCCGTTCGACCCGGCCGAGCGGTACGCGGCCGGCGACTACGTGTACCACGGCGGCAGCGGCGAGGGCCTGCCGAAGTGGACGGCCCGGGACCGGGACCTGACCGACGCCGACGTGGTCCTGTGGTACACCCTCGGGGTGACGCACCTGGCCCGGCTGGAGGAGTGGCCGGTGATGTCGGTCAGCCGGGCCGGGTTCAAGCTCGTGCCGTGCGGCTTCTTCGACCGCAACCCGGCCCTGGACCTGCCCAAGCCGTGAGGCCGGCCGGGCGAACACGCCCAGCAGGGCCGGGGCGATCGGACTTGCCCCGGCCGGGCCGGCGTGCGATGCTGAGCGTGTGGCGGCCCGTCGCCGCCCACAGGTCGGGACACGCCGGGCGGACCGGATGGCGATCGACTTCACCGGCACCAACACCGAGAAGACCGACAAGCTGATCGCGGCGGTGGTCGAGCAGCGGACCACCCTCCGCCTGTTCCTGTTCGCCGTCGGGCTCGGGCTGCCGCTGGTCGTCGGGCTCCAGGTGTCCGTGGTCGTCGAGTCGTTCCGCACGACGGCCAAGTTAGACCGACTCGCCGACCGGGTGGACCGGTTGGCCGAGCAGCAGACCGCCACCCAGGCCAAGGTGGACCGACTGGTCGAGCAGCAGACCGCCACCCAGGCCGAGGTTCGGACCCTCCGCACCGAGGTGGGCCAGCTCGCCAAAGAGCAGGCCGCCACCCGCGCCGAGGTCCAGGCCCTCGGCGGGCGGATCGAGCGGCTGGAACAGCGGGTGGGCAAGCCGTAGCCGCCCTACTCCTCGAACTCCCGGAAGATGCGGTCGAACTCGCCGGCACAGCGGGCGAAGACGCCCAAGAGGGCCGGGTCGAAGTGGCCCGGGGACCGCCCGGTCATCGTCTCCACCGCCGTCGCGTGGGTCAGCCCCGGCTTGTACACCCGCCGGCTCCGCAGGGCGTCGTACACGTCCGCCACCGCCACCACCCGGGCCGCCAACGGGATCGCCTCACCCCCCAGCCGGTCCGGGTAGCCGGTCCCGTCCCACTTCTCGTGGTGGCTCCGGGCGATGTCCGCCGCCACCTGCAAGAACCCGACCGCGAACGGCGACCGCACGGCCACCGCCCGCAGGGTGTCGGCCCCGATGGTGGTGTGGGTCTGCATCACCGCCCGCTCGTCCGGGGTCAGCGGCCCCGGCTTGTTCAGGATCGCGTCCGGCAGGGCCGCCTTGCCGATGTCGTGCAACGGGGCCGCGTCCTCCAGGGACCGGACGAACGGCCCGTCCAAGAGGGCGGCGAACGCCGGCAGCCCGGCCGCCCGCTCGGCCAGCACCCGGCTGTACCGCTGGAGCCGCATGAGATGCGCCCCGGTCTCGGCCGACCGGTGCTCGATCAGCTTGGCCAGGGCCAGGACCAGCCCGTTGCGGGCCCGGATGACCTCCGCGTCCCGGGCCTCCAGGGCCGCCTCCAGCCCGGCGTTCACCCCGAGCATCGTCCGGTTCAGCAGGTCCGACCGGTCCTGGGCGGCCTTGAGCCGCAGGGCGGCCTTCACCCGGGCCCGGAGCTGGACCACGCTGAACGGCTTGGTCAGGAAGTCGTCGGCCCCGCCGACCATCAGCCGGGACAGCTCGTCCCCGCCGGCCTGGCCGGAGAACATCAGGACCTTCAGGTTGGCCGCCGGCGGGGCCTGGCGGAGCCGGCGGAGGACCTCCTCGCCGTTGAACCCCGGCAGGTCGTGGTCGAGCAGGACCAGGTCGTAGGCCCGGCGGGCGGCGGCGGAGACGGCCTCCGGGCCCGACCCGACCTCGTCGCAGGCCAGCCCGTCGGCCGCCAGGGCCAGCCGGCAGAGCCGGCGGATGTCGACCTGGTCGTCGACGATCAGCACCCGGTTCACGGACGGCTCGGGGCGGTCGGGGAGCGGGGTGGCGGC
>JAIEQN010001101.1 GCA_019747685.1 Gemmataceae bacterium | reverse complement strand
GTCAGCGACATCGCCCCGCCCTCGCGGTACGGGTCGATCGGCGGGTTCGTCACCTCGGCGAACGTCTGCTGGAGGTACTTGAACAGGGTCGGGTGGTGCTGGCTGAACACCGTCAGCACCCGGTCGTGGCCCATCGACGACAGCGGCTCCTTCTTCAGCTTGGCCATGTCCTTGACGAACACGGCCCGCTCGAAGTCCCACCCGGCCGCCTGCAACAGGTGGTCGAGCGACCAGTCGCGTTCGGCCAGCATCGCCCCGACGGCGTCGTCCGTCTGGCGGGTGAAGTCGAACCCCTCCGGGATGACGATCTGCCGGCGGTTCAGCTCGTGGACATCGCCCAGGTCGGCCTTCGCCTCGGCCACGATCCGGGTCAGGATTTGGTGGCTGTCGAGCCGCTCGCCGGTGGCCGTGTCCAGGGCGATCATCTGCCCGGGTTGGAGCTGCCCGCTGGCGACGATGGTGGTGGCGTCCAGGCCGAAGACGCCGGACTCGGAGCCGATGTACAGCCAGCCCCGCTTGTCCGAACACCACCGGACCGGGCGGAGGCCCATCCGGTCGACCAGCCCGACCAGGGTGCGGCCGTCGGTGCCGATGATCCCGGCCGGGCCGTCCCAGGCGGCCAGGCTGCCGAACGTCCGCCGGTAGTAGGTGAAGAGGTCGAAGGCGTCCGGCCCCCAGATGTCGGCCTCGGTGTCCCAGACCGGTGGGATGGAGAGCCGCAGCGCCCGCAAGAGGCTCCAGCCCTGTCGGTGGACGAGGTAATCGACCCACTCGTCCAAGCTGGCCGAGTCGGACATCTTCGGGGTGATGAGATCACCGCCGGGCAGCGGCGGGGTCAGGCCCCGGGAGAAGGCCGAGACGGCGTTCCGGTTGGTCCGGACGGTGTTGATCTCGCCGTTGTGGCAGGACAGCCGGAACGGCTGGCCGAGGGTCCAGTTCGGGAAGGTGTTGGTGCTGTACCGGCGGTGGAAGATGGCGATGCCGGTCTCGAACGCCGGGTTCCGGAGGTCCGGGTAGAAGGCCTCCAGTTGCGGGCTGGTCAGCAGCCCCTTGTAGCTGATGAGCCTGGCCGAGAGCGAGCAGACGTAGGCCCCGACCCCGGCCGCCTTGAACCGCTCGCGGAGTTCGAACCGCTTGGTGAAGAACCACCGCTCGGCGGCCTCCGGGTCGCCCTCGACCTTCAGGACGACCTGCTCGAAGGCCCCCGGCCGGACCGCCCGGGCCCGCTTCGGCAGGACCTCGTCGTCGGTCGGGACCGGGCGGAAGCCGAGGAGCTTGACCGGCCCGCCGGCCAGGGCGTCCCGGACCACCCCGCGGGCGGCGTCGACCTTCCCGGCGTCGGCGTCAAGGAAGAAGACCGACCCGACGGCCAGGATGTCCTCGGGCACGAGGTAGCGGGCCCCGTCGAACCGGAGCCGCTTGGCCTCCTCCCGGAAGAACGCCTGGGGCAGCACGGCGGTCAGCCCGGCCCCGTCGCCGGCGTCGCCGCAGACGCCGCCCCGGTGCTCCATGCACTTGAGGGCGAGTAGGGCCTTGCGGAGGACCTCGGCCGACGGCCGCCCGTCCCGGGCGGCCACCCCGCCGATGCCGCAGGCGTCCTTGCCGACCTCGTCGGAGAACAGCAGCTCGCCGCTCCGGACCCGCCGCAGCCCGGCCGTCTCGTTCATCGTCGTCGTCACCCGCTCGGAAAAGGTGCTGGGGGCGGAGGGATAACGGGCCGTCCCGAACGGCCCGGACCGGGAGAGGTCCGCAAACGTCTTTCTTCGGGACCGACAGTTCAGACGGCAAGGAGGGGCAACGGGTTCGGGCCGGGAAGAATTTCCGGCAGCTACTTGCTTCGCCCCGCGGGGGCAGGTAGAACACGGTTGCGATTGACGCCCGGCGGTCGCAATCCCCGGCCGACCCGCGATCATTCAGGACCGCCGTACCCCCCTCAACCGTCAGAGAAAGGACCCGGTTCGATGAACGCGATCATGGATTTCCTCGGCCAGACGTGGGTGATGGTCGGCATGGGCGTGGCCTTCGTCGCCCTGATCGGGGTGATGATCTTCCTGCGGATGAAGCAACGGGACGAGGACTGAGGCGGGCGGACCGGGGTGGGGGCCGCCCGCCCTTAGCGGGCGGCCCCCACCTTCCGCGACCAGTCGCCGACCCGGACCTCGACCGGCTGGGCCCGCCGGTCCCGCCAGACGGTCAGCT
>JAIEQN010000758.1 GCA_019747685.1 Gemmataceae bacterium | reverse complement strand
TCGGTCAGGTCCGTCGGGTAGGGCTTCCTGCTCATCACGACAGGCTATCGCCGACCCCATTTTGGACAAGCTCTAAGTAGAGGCAGTTTGCACGTCCTCCCGATCTCCTAAGAGGCACAGACAATACCTCCGAAAACGCCTTGAAAATCGTGGGTGACCGAGGGTTTTGTCCGGACCTGTAAGTGACAAGCTTATTGGTCATTGATTATTCTGAAGCTAGTAGGCCAAGCCCCCGGTACCGCCCGGCCCCGACCGCCAGCGGCCCCCGGACCGCCACCGGGAACCGGACCCGGACGTGGTACACGGGGGATTGTCGAGCGGGTCGGGCCGGCGGTACTCGCGGACGTGCCCGACCCCGGCCCGGAACCCGACGGCCCGCCAGTCGAGTTCGGTCCGCGGGTCTTGGACCAGCTCCGGCGGCAGCCCGGCCTGCACGAACGCCTTCCGCAACAGCCCCCACGCCTTCCGCGGGTCCCGCTCGTCGTACCCCGGCAGCACCACCGGCGTCACCGTGGACCACACGGCCGCGCCGCCCTTCCCGCCGAGGTAAGGGCCGACGTTCGGGTCGGTCCGCAGGGCCGAGTCCGTCCGGTCGATCCGGCGGAGGCCGGCCACCTGGGACCCGTCGGTCGCGGTCAGGATGTGCCCGGACAGCACCCGCGCCCAGACGACCGCGTCCCGGCCGTCGGGCGGGCCGACGATCAGCACCCGGCGGATCATCCCGACGTGCCGCCCGGCCCCGCCCCGGGATTCGAGTGTCGGCAGCGGGAGGAACATCAGCCGGCGGTCGGCGACCGCCCCGCGGATGCGGTCGTTGCCGTCGGGGGTGTGGCCGTGGACGACCGCGAGGATGTCCTCGTCGGTCCACCCGAACGGCCGCATGGCGCCGGCCAGCTCGGCGACCGCGTGGCGGACCATACCGGCGACGGTGGCGGCGTGGCGGGGGGTGTCGAACGGGCGGAACCGGTCGCGGTCGGGGTCGAGGTCCCGCAGCTCGAACGCGGCGACCGGCCGGGCGGGCGGGTCAGTGGCCCGGCGGTAGGGAACGACCCGGAAGGCGGCCAGCGGCGGGACCGGGGTGAACCCGCCGCCGTCGAGCCGACCGAGGAACTTCTGGTGGCGGTCGGCGAGGGCGGCGAGGGTGTCGGCCATCGGCACCCGCAGCGGGGTGTCGCTGGCGGTCGTCGGCCGCCACCGCTCGCCGGGGAGTGCGTCGGCCTCGGCCGCGTCGATCACCCGCCCGTGCCCGGCGACCAGATCGACCCCCCACCCGAGGGCGACCACGCTCCGGGCGGCGGCGGCCAGCGTCTCGGCGAACCCGCGGACCTCGGCCGGCACGGGGTCGGGCAACTCCCAGAGGTAGTGGCCGACGGCCCCGTCCGGCACCCGGGTCGGCCGGACCGTCTTCATGGCCTTCAGCTTTTGCGGCGACTTGTTTTCCGGCGGCTCCCGACCCGCGACCCAGAACCCAGCCGACACGTCCATGTCGTTGTTCGGCACCGCGATCCGGAATGGCGTGCCGGCTTGGCCGACCGGCCCGGCGATGACCGGCGGGCCGAGACCCGCGAGCCAGTTCAGGGCCGGGGCGGCGTACTCGGCGAACTGCGGCCCCCGCCACCGGGCGGCCGCGGCGGCGAGGACGGCCTGATACAGCCGGAGCGGCGACGGCGGCCACTCCGGCTCGCCGCCGTCACCACGGCCGTGGAACGCCGGGTCGAGGAAGTTGGCCGAGAGGCAGAAGTAGGAACCCATGACGGGCCTCCGCGGGTGGGTGCTACCTCGCAACCGACTTGACCTTTGCCGCCGTGCCCCCGACCATCTCGACCTCGGCCGTGTTCCCGGCCACAACAACCGCCTCGAACGTCGCCTCGGCATCGCCCTTGGCGTACGCGGTGGCATCGGTCGTGGTCACGTCGAGGTCCGGTTTGCCCCGGCCCTGCTTCAGCTTGAAGGACTTGGCACCGGCGTCCACCTCGCCCACCCTCCCCCTGAACTTCTCGGCCGACGCACCGGTTTCGGCCGCCGCCGCCTTCTTGTCGAAGTCGAACGTCCCACCCGGGCCGACCACGAACGCGGCGGCCGCGGCCAGCGCGTACGCCTTCGCCTCGTCGTGCGTCAGGGCTAGTCGGTCATCACTTTTGAGGTGCGGGGTAGAGTCGCCGGAGCTTGACCCGGGCGTCGGCGGTCGTGAACCGC
>JAIEQN010001181.1 GCA_019747685.1 Gemmataceae bacterium | reverse complement strand
CCGCCCCGGGCCGGCCGCGGTCGAGGTCGGCCCGGCCGGCCCGGAGGTGGTACCACGCCCACGCCTGCGGGGCGACCAGCCCGGCGGCGAGGAAGGCGGCGAGCAGCCCGAGCCAGACGGACCGGCGGCGGTAGAACGCGGTGCGGGGCATGGGATTCGGTGCGTGAAACACGACCCGGGGCGTTGCCCCGGGCTATGATATCGCCGGCCTTCAGCCGGCTCGTCACCGGCCAGGCCGACACGGTGCCGTCTTGCGCCTTCCGGACCGATCGCGCGGGTGGCCGGGGCAGAGTCCTCGATGCCCCGGTGCCGGGAAGACCGGGGCATCGAGGACTCTGCCCCGGCCACCCATTCAAAAACTCGCCCCGCCGATGCCGGACCCTACTCCGCCTGCCGGCGGTGTTCGTCGGCCCGCTTCTTGTCCCCGTGGCGGTCGTAGAAGGCGGCCAGCTCCGCGTGGGCCGGGCGGTAGGTCGGGTCGAGCCGCAGGGCCTCGTCCAGCCACCGCAGCCCCTCCCGCGGCTCCCCGGCCCGGAGGAAAATCCGCCCGACCTCGACGTGCAACCCGGGGTCCCGCGGGCTCCGGGCCAGCCCGTCCGAGAGGATGTCCCGCAGCCGGGTGATGTCCCGGGTCATCCGGTCGATCTCGCCCCGCTGGGCGGCCGCCTCGGCCTCCCGCCCGGCCGCGGCCAGGAGCCGGTGGAGCTGCGAGTGGGCCTGGAAGTGCGACGGCCGGGCCCGGATCGCCCGCCGCAGGGCCTCCTCGGCCTCGGCGAACCGGTCGGCGTCGGTCAGGCACCGGCCGAGCATGACCAGGGCGTCCGGGTCGTCCGGGAGGGCGGCCAGGACGGCCCGGGCGGTGGCCTCGGCGGCCGCCCGCTCGCCCAGGGCGTACTCGCACTCGGCCCGCTCGACCAGCGCCCGGGGGTCGACCGCCGGCCCGGCCAGCATCGGGGCCAGGGCGTCCCGGGCCTCGGCCGGGCGGGACAACTGGCGGAGCAGCTTGACCAGCCGGAGCCGGGCCGCGTCGTGGGCCGGGTCGAGCTCGAGCACCCGCCGGTAGTCGTCGACCGCCTCCTCCCGCGGCCCCTGCTCCTCCCGGACGGTCCCGCGGTAGTACAGGGCGGCCGGGTCGTCCGGGGCCTTCTCCAGCCAGACCTGGAGGACGAACCCGGCGTGGGCGTACCGGCTCTTCTTCAGGTAGCCCCGGGCCAGGGCCTCCAGGATCGGCACCGTCTGCGGGTGGCCGTCCTCGACCCGCCCGCGGAGGTACGCGGCCTTGGCGTCCGGGTCGAGCTGGGCCTGGAGCAGGACCTGTTCGAGTCGCAGGTCGTCGGTCGGGGTGCCGCCGGCCTGCCGGAGGGCCTCGGCGTAGCACCGCTCGGCCATCTCGTAGTCCTCGCCCCGGCGGGCCACCTGCCCGGCCAAGAGCCACACGTCGGCCCGGTCGTGCCACACCCGTAGGCAGCTCTCCAGGTGGCGGCGGGCGTCGGCGAACCGGTACCGGGCGGCGTCCGCCCGGGCGGCCCGGAGGTGGTAGTACGCCCAGGCGTGGCGGCCGACGACGACCGCCGCGGCCAGGACCGCGGCCCCGGCCAGGGCCAGCCGGAGCCAGCGGTTCGGGACGAGGCGGCGGAGGCCGCGGGGGCGTTCGACGCCGGACGGCGGCAGGGTGGTCGGCACGGGCCGGCTCGGGGGTGGACGGCCGGGGTGAGACGGAACCGCCCGCCGGCCGGAAGGGATTGTACCAGAAGGCCCCGCGGGCCGAAACCGGCTTCGGCCTCGGTGGCACAGGCATTCCGGCCTGTGCGGGGCAAGCACAGGCCGGGAGGCCTGTGCCACCGAGCAATGACCGGCCCCCCTGTGCCACCAAGCAATGACCGGCCGGCCCGCGCCGCCGGGGCCGGAGCCGGCTACTTGGGCTGGCTCAGCCTCGCGTCGAACGTGTTCTGGCCGCCGCTCACCTTGAGCGTCAGCCCGGACGTGTCGGGGTTGTAGTACTTCGGGTCGATCGGCACCGCCCGGCCGGGGACGGGGGTGATCGCGGACGGGAGGTCGCCCCCGGCCTTGGCCTCGGCCAGCCGCTCCTGGGCGTCCTTGGGGACCGGCGGGGCCCCGCCGCCCGGGCCGCCGGCCTTGGCCCCGGCCATCATCGCGGCCATCTTCGCCCCCGGGCTGCCGGGCGGCCCGCC
>JAIEQN010000289.1 GCA_019747685.1 Gemmataceae bacterium | reverse complement strand
GCGCCGCTCACCGTCCCCCGGCTTGTCCTGGACACGGGGGTTCATTCGCCGGAGGAGTGCGTGCGGCGGGCCGTGGCGTGGATCAGGGGGCAGCCAGGACGGTGACGCACGGGTCGAAGTCCTCGGCCGGGGAGTTGAGACCGGGCGTCGGCAGGAGCTTGCCGGCCCGCCGGTCGTAGAGGTAGACATCCCGCTCGCCCGCACCGGCCGCCCGCTCGGCGACGAACACGACGTACCGCCCGTCCGGGCTGACCGCCGGGGTCTGGTCGTGGCCGACGCCGTTCAGGCCGGGGAGCGGCAAGAGCTTGGCCGCGGCCCGGTCATAGAGGTACACGTCGAAGCCGCCGGCCCCGCCCGGCCGGTTCGAGGCGAACGCAATCAGGTTCCCGTCGGCCGAAAGGGATGGCGTGGTGTCGGTAGCCGACGAGTTCAGCCCGGGGAGCGGGACGAGGGCTTTCGTCATCCGGTCGTACAGCAGCACGTCGGTGAGGCCGGCCCCGCCCTTGCGGTTGGTGGTGAACGCCACGAACCGCCCGTCGCCGCTGATCGCCGGCGACTGCTCGTCGGCCTTCGGGTCGTTCAGCCCGGGGGCGTCGATCAAGTCCCTCTTCCCCACGTCGTACAGCAGGACCTGCCACCGGGGCGACGCCCCGGGCCGGTTCCAGGCCGAGAAGGCGACGAGCTTTCCGTCCCCGGAGGCGGCCGCCCCGAGCTGGCCGTGCGGGGTGTCGTTGAGCTTCGGCGGGTCGAGCAGCTTCTTCTCGGCCCGGTCCCAGAGGAGGACTTTTCCCGTCTGGTTCTCGGTCTCGGCGGCGAACGCACACAACTTGCCGTCCGCGGTTAGCGTCGGGTGGTAGTCGCTCCGCTGGTTGACGGCGTCGACCGAGCCGACCAGCTTGCCCGCGGCGATGCCGTCGTGTTCGTAGAAGTAGACCTTCGGGTGGAGCTTCCGCTCGCGGAACGAGGCGAAGGCGATCAGGAGCTTCCCCGGCGGCGGGTCGGCGGCCGGAAGGCCCGGCAGGAGGAACAGTCCGGCGAGGGGGACGAGGAGGCGGGGCATGGTCGTGGCTGGGGTTGTGGTCGAACTACCAGGCGGGTTGCGTAAGTGGCCGGGGTCCCGACCAGCCCGGTAGCCGGACTCGCCAGAGTTCGGCCCCAGGCTACCGAACTCTGGCGAGTCCGGCTACGAGGTACTCGACGGATTTTTACTTGACATCAGTTCACTGGATGGTAGAGTTGGGTGCCCGGTCGTCATGCCGGCGGGTTACCGCACGTTGCCTGTCACACCCTCATCCGGAGCCACCCATGTCATGCCACGTCGTCACGTTCGCAGCCGCCCTCGCCCCCGCTATCGGGCTCCCGCCGACGCCGAGCGTGACGGTATACGGCATTGCTCAGGCCCGGCCCGAAGACTTGGTGCGGCAACTGGTTCCGACCGTACCGGTGACCGAGCGATGCCGGGTGGTCGCCCTCCCAGGGCCACAAATGGCCGCCGGGACGTGGTCGCAACCCCTGACCGGGGAACGGGTTATCCCGGTCCGATCGGCGTCGGGTCGGGCCCTGGCGGAAGAAGGGGGGGAGGGGAGGGACCCCGCCGGCCTACTTCAGCATCGTACCGATCATCGCCCCGATATAGTCGCGGTTGAGCTGGGCGATGTGCTCGACGCTGATCTCCTTCGGGCAGGCGGCCTCGCACTCGTTGATGTTGGTGCAGTGGCCGAAGCCCTCACGGTCGTGCCGGTCGACCATCGCCCGGACCCGCTCGTGCCGCTCCGGGGCCCCCTGCGGCAGCCGGCTCAGGTGGCTGACCTTGGCGGCCGTGAAGAGCATGGCCGAGGCGTTCGGGCAGGCGGCCACGCAGGCCCCGCAGCCGATGCACTCGGCCGCGTCCATCGCCACGTCTTGCACCACCTTCGGGACGGGGAGGGTGTTCCCGTCCGGGGCCCCGCCGGTGTTCACGTTGACGAACCCGCCGGCCTGGATGACCCGGTCGAGGGCGGTCCGGTCGCAGCACAGGTCCTTGACCACCGGGAAGGCCCGGGCCCGCCACGGCTCGACGGTGATGTGGGCCCCGTCGGCGAAGCTCCGCATGTGGAGCTGGCAGGCGGTGGTGGCCCGCTCCGGGCCGTGGGCCAGCCCGTTAATCATCAGGGCGCACGACCCGCAGATGCCCTCCCGGCAGTCCTGCT
>JAIEQN010000894.1 GCA_019747685.1 Gemmataceae bacterium | reverse complement strand
CGGTCGGCCGGAAGCCCAACCCGGTGGCGGCGGTGGCCGGGCCGGCCCAAGCCCAGCCCCCGGTCGCCACCCCGGTTGCCGGGCCCGCGGCGTTACCCGTCCCGGCGGCCGACGACCCGCTCCCCGACCGGGCCGTCCTCCGATTCGGGTCGGCCCGGTTCCGCCACCCGACCGACATCCTGTCGTTGGCCTACGCCCCCGACGGCCGCTGGGCGGTCGCCGGGAGCGGGTGCGGCGGGGGCGGTAACTGCGACCGGTCCTACGACCTGGCCGACGGCCGGGTCCTCGCCCGGTACACCGCCCCGGACTTCACCGCCGAAGCCCTGGCCGTATCGCCGGACGGTGACACCGTCTTGACCCGGACCTCCTACACCTACCGGCTGTTCGACCCGCTGACCGGTCGGGAACGCCGCAAGTTCGACCTACCGGACCCGAAGGGCCATTATGGCACCTCGGTCCTCCTGTTCACCCCGGACGGCCGGCACGCCGTCAGCACCTACGGGACCGAATCCGGGCTGGTCTTGGTGGACCTCGACGGCGGCGCGATCGTCCGCCGTTACCCGTTCGACCCGAAGGTGTTGCAGGTGGTGGCGGCGGCCGTGTCGCCGGACGGGAAGCTGCTGGCCGGGATCGCCGACGCCCCGTTCGCCCGTGACGGGTCCGGCCGGGTGTGGGAGGTGGAGACCGGCCGGGAGGTCCGGCGGTTCGACGCCGGGCGTCCCCACCGCGGGTCGGCCGTGGCCTTCTCCCCGGACGGCCGGCTGATGGTCGCCGGGAGCGACGAGGAGGGGTCGGCCCGGGTGTACGAGGCGGCGACCGGGCGGACGGTCCACGCCCTCCCGGGCCGGGCGGTGTCGGCGGCGTTCGCCCCCGACGGCAAGACGGTGGCGGTCGCCGGGCTCGAACAGGTCGCCGTTTTCGACACCGCGACCGGGGCCGCGGTGCTCACCATCCCCCGTCCGACCCGCCACCTCCGGTACGCCCCGGACGGGGAGTCGTTGCTCGGGGCGGTCGGGAACGTCATCGTCCGGTGGGACGCGGCGACCGGCCGCCGGGTCACCCCGGACGACCCCGGTGGCAGCCCGGTCGGCGAGCTGTCCGTCTCGCCCGACGGCCGCCGGCTGCTGACGGTGGGGCGGTTCATGGCCGGGCGGGGCGGGGCGGCCGACCTGTGGGACACCCGGACCGGGCGGCGGGTCGGGGGGCGGGCGGGGTCGGACGGGGGTTTCGCCTGGGACGGGGAGACGCCGCCGGCCCGGTGGCTCGGGGGGCTGACGGCGGCCGACGGGCTGACCGTGATACCGAACTGGGTAGACGGGACGGTTCGGCTGAGCCGGCCGGGCGAGCCGGACCGGACGTTCCCGCTGGCGGGGCCCGACGAGCGGCCGGCGTTCGGGCAGTACTTCGACCACGCCCGGGCGGTCTTGTCCCCGGACGGCCGGGCGCTCGCCGTCGCCTGCTACAGGAATTTCCCGGCGGGGCCGGGGAACGGGATCTCCACCGGGGTGGTCCGGCTGTACGAGGTGGCCACCGGCCGGCTGATCGCCGAGCGGATGGCCGGCTGGGCCGACGAGGACCAAGCCCGCACCGGGGTGACCGTCGCCGCCGAGGCGGTCGCCTTCTCCCCGGACGGCCGGCTGCTGGCCGTCGGGTGCGACCCGCCCGGCCCGGCCATGTGGGAGCCGCACCGGTCGGCGAAGCTGCTGGCCGTGTGGGACGCGGCGACCGGCCGGCCGGTCCCCCGGCTGGCCAACGGGCTGGCCCCCGGGGCGCTGGCCGCCGCCTTCGCCCCGGACGGTCGCACCCTGGCGACCGGCAACCCGGACGGCACGGTCAGCCTGTGGGAGGTCGCCACCTGGGGCGTCCGGGCCGTCCTCCGGGGCCACGGGGATCGGGTCACGGCGCTGGCCTTCGGGCCGGACGGCCGGCTCTACTCGGGCGGCAACGATACGACTGCGGTGGCCTGGGACGTGCGGCCGGCGAAGGCCGCCGGCGGGTTGCTGGACGACGCCTGGAAGGGCCTGACCGACCCGGACGCCGGGGTCGGGTTCGCGGCGATGGGCCGGCTGGTCGGGTCGCCGGGCGAGGCGGTCGAGCTGATCGCCGGGCGGCTGCCGCCGGCGGTCGCGCCGGACCCGGCGGTCGTGGCGACACTGGTCGGACAACTCGGCGGCGACGAGTTCGCC
>JAIEQN010000859.1 GCA_019747685.1 Gemmataceae bacterium | reverse complement strand
GCCGTCCCGGCCGCTCTTCGCCGGCGCAAGAAGAGCGGCCGGGACGGCCGCGCTCCACAGAGGACGGGCGGCCCCCGCCCCGGGTTCACTCCTCGGTCGGCCGGGGGCGGTTCCCCCAGTGGGCCGGCGGGTCGCCGGCCACGACGACGCCCTTGTCGTGCCAGCCGAGGCCGGCCCGCACGTCGCCCGGGGTGTACCGCAGGGTCAGCCCGCACCGCCGGCGGTCCGACGTGTTCGCCTCCGACCCGTGCAACAGCAGGTCCGCGTGGACCGACGCCTCCCCGGCCTTCAGCTCGACGTACACCGGGTCGCCGTAGTCCTCCACCCCCGGCACCGTCTGGTTCAGGACGTTGGCCTCGTCGGTCTCGCTCAGGTTGTACGTCAGGTGGCCGAGGACGTGGGTCCCGGGGATGTACCGCATGGCCGCGTTCCCCCGGTCGGCGTCGTCGACCGCCAGCCAGACGGTGACGGCCTTCGACGGGGTCAGCGGCCAGTAGCTGGCGTCCTGGTGCCAGCTCACCGCCTTCCCGTCGCCGGGCATCTTGCAGAAGAAGTGCGACCCCCAGCCGATGACCGACGTGCCGAGCAGGTCACTCACGATGCCGACCACCCGCGGGTGGGTGATGATGTCCCAGACCCGGCCGTGCCGGAGGTGGGCCGACGAGATCGAGTAGCTGTCCTTCCCTTCGGCGGTGTACCTGGCCAGCAGCCCGTCGAAGTACCGGCGGAGGTCGTCGGCCTCGCTCTCGCTGAAGATGCGGAACGGCTTGAGGTAGCCGTCCCGGTTGAACCGGTCGACCTGCTCGCGGGTGAGGACCTTCGGGTCGGCGGTGGTGCTGGGGTGGAACGACAGGTCGCGGGCCATCTGGCCCAGCTCGTCCTGCCCGGGGACGGCCTGGAAGGTGGTCGGGGGTGCCATCGGCGGGACCTCGCGGGGAGATGCGGCCAGTATACGCCCGGGTTTGTACCCGGCGTCCCCCGTCGGTACACTGGTGGGTTCGGGAGGTCCGCCCGGATGAACGTCCGCCGCTGCCGCAACGGCCACGCCTGGGAGTCGGCCACCGAAACGCCGTGCCCGGCGTGCGGGGCGGCCGCGTCCCCGCCGACCACCGCCGTCCTGGCCGCCCCGCCGACCGACGCCCGCACCCTCAGCGAAGCCGCCCCGCCGGCCGAAGACACCCGCGTCCCCGGGCCGCCGGGCGGGGTCGCCCCGCCGGCCGACGCCCCGGACCTGCCCGGGTACGAACTGCTGGCCTACCTCGGCGACGGCGGGATGGGGCGGGTGTACAAGGCCCGGCAGGTCCGGCTCGACCGGCTGGTCGCCCTGAAGATCGTCCGCCCGGACCGGCTGGCCCGGCCCGGGGCGGTCGAGCGGTTCGAGCGGGAGGCCCGGGCCGTCGCCAAGCTCGACCACCCGAACATCGTCCGCATCCACGACGCCAACGAGGCCGGCGATGTCCACTTCCTGGTGATGGAGTACCTGGCCGGGACCGACCTGTCCCGGATGGTCGACCTCCGCGGCCCCTTGCCGGTGGCCGAGGCCTGCGACTACGCCCGGCAGGCCGCCCTGGCCCTCGGGCACGCCCACGACCGGGGCCTCGTCCACCGGGACATCAAGCCGGCGAACCTGATGGTCTGCGGCGGGGTGGTCAAGGTCCTCGACCTCGGGCTGGCCCGGCTCCGGGCGCCCGACAGCCTGGCCGACGACGACCCGCCGGCCGCCCCGGGGGCGGAGGTCCTCGACACCCTGACCCGGGACGGGGCGGTGATGGGGACGCCCGACTACATGGCCCCCGAGCAGGCGCTGAACACCGCCGGGGCCGACATCCGGGCCGACCTGTACTCGCTCGGCTGCACCCTGTACGCGGTGCTGACCGGGGAGGTCGTCTTCCCCGGCGGGGACGTGCTGGACAAGACCCGGCGGCACGCCGCCGAGGAGCCCCGGCCGCTCCACCTCGTCCGCCCGGAGGTGCCGCCGCGGCTGGCCGCGGTGGTGGCCCGGATGATGGCCAAGCGGCCGGCCGACCGCTACCAGACCCCGGCCGGGGTGGCGGACGCGCTGGAGCCGTTCTGCCGGCCGCGGTCGTGCTGGCGGCGGCGGTGGGCGGCCGCGTTGGTTAATGGAAGTCTTGGTTGAGGTCTGACGACGGCTGTTGGCAGTTTAACTGTAAACTGGTTCGCTACT
>JAIEQN010001060.1 GCA_019747685.1 Gemmataceae bacterium | reverse complement strand
GGCCGAGCCGTGCCGCCTTGCCCGCCCGGCGGCCGGCCGCCCGGACCGGCCCCCTCCGAATCGGGACGCGCCGGCCCGTGACGGCCGCCACGCCGTTGCGCGAGCCGGCATGCCATGACCCAAACCGGAGCGTCGGGGGAGGGTGTGGTCGCGGTCGATCGGGGAGACAGGGCGGACGCAGGAGAGGGGAGCGGGTGGGTTTCACCCGACAGGGTGCGACCGTCACGGCGAGGCCGGCCGGCTAAAACTCGTCGGGCAGCATGAGCAGCAGAGTCGGGCCGCCGTGCCGGGTGGTGTCGAGGGACGCCTTGACCCAGGCCGGGCCGCCGCCGGCAGCACGGATGGGGAAGTGATGGACGCGGCAGTGCTCGGGGAAGCCGAGGAGCGGCGGCCGACAGGCGGCGAGCAGCCGGTGGAGGTGGGGGGGTGACTGGGCCTCCGGCCTCGTCCGCCGGCCGCTCCACCCACCGCACCCAGGCCCGGCGGCTGACGAGGACCGGGAGCCGGTATCCGAGGGCGACGGCCCGGCCGGTGGCGTCGACCGGCGGGGCCGGCCGGGCGGGGGGCGGGAACGGGAGCAGGTTGGACCGGCGCGACACGGGCATAACGTGTCCACCCGTTTACCACCCACGTCGCGGCTCGGCAAGTCCGGCCGCGCCCAGCCGCCGGCTCAAGCGTCGGGGGTGACGAAGTAGCCGGGTCGGTTGAGCTCTTCGGTCATGACATCGACGAACTCCTTGAACCCGTCCGAGGCGGTCGTCTCGTAATTCTTGGGGTACGCCAGGCCGAGCGGGACGGGCGTGCTGCCGGGCAGCGGCAGGTAACCGACGTCTTGCGCGACCCCCGGGGCGTCGAGCAGCCCGGGCCGGACCCCGGGCATCAGCCCGCACCCGACCCCCTGCCGCACGAACGCCAGCACCTCGACGTAGCTGTGCACGACGACCCGCTCGCCGACCCCGGTCGGCTCCCCGGGGGGCAGGTGGCGCGCCCACTCCGCCAACACGTACCGGGGGACGACGAACCGGCGGGCGGCCAGTTTACCCGTGGTCAGGTCGGCGGGGCCGACGGGCTCGCCCCGCGGGAAGATCAGGACCGGGTGGATGCCCGGGCTCACGGTGCGGAAGTCGACCTCGTTGGCGTGGCCCGACAGCCGCAACTTCTGGCTTTGGGCCACGAACGCGCACGCCATCCGGCGGTCCCCGACCGCGTCCAGGGCCCGCCGGGGGTCGTCGTAGTCCTTGAACCCCAGCCGCAGGTGGTCGTGCTCCCGCCGCCCGAAGTACTTGGCCAAGGCCGGGGCGAGGATGTGGGCGGTCGAGAAGACGTACGACCCGACCGTGCGCCGCTCGACGGGGTACCCGGCCCGCCCCGCCCCCGCGGCGTCGGCCCACTCCCGGGCCCACCGCACGAACCGCCGGCCCTCCTCGGTCAGGCCGTTCCGGCCGCTCTTCTGCTTGGCGTAGGCGAACACCGTTAGCTTGTACTTCTCCTCGATCAGGCCGACGTAGCCCCGGAACCCCCGGTAGTCGAGCCAGGGGAAGCGGGCCGCGAGGAAGGCGTCGATCGTCTCCCGCGGCCGCTGCCGCACCCATTCCGCGAACTGGAGCACCACGTCGAAGGCGGTCAGGGTGGACTGGCGGTACGTCTTCTGGCGGCCCATGCGGTCCTCCGGTTCGCGTATGCCGACGCGGGGCATCGGGTGTATATTGCAACCGCGTTTGCCGGACGGCAACAATACCGGAAACAGATTTACTTCACTGTTGCAAAATAGTTCCGCGCGGTTAGGATTCGTCTAGGGGCCGGGGCCGCACCGTGCAAGACGGTGCGGCCCCGGCCCGGCCACACGTTCCGGGGCCACGGACGCCGGCCCGCGTTCCCGACCACGCACGGTCCACTCGTCACCAGGCCGCCCGGCGGCCGCAGCGGCGGCGCGCCCGCGCCGCCGGGGAGGTGCCACGCGCGTGAAGAGGTTTTACTTCCAGGTGCTGATCGACCGGCTGTGCGCGGCCGTCTGGCGGGCGGTCGAGCGCAGGGTCGGGCTGGACGTGGCGGTCGCCGAAGCCGTCATCGACCACGAGGCCCGGCGGGCCGTCCTCCAGTTCCAGCAGGAACTCGCCGCCCTCGGCGACGCCGAGGGCGCGGCGGCCGTCGGCGAGGCGCTCAAGGCGTTCGACCGCCCGG
>JAIEQN010001106.1 GCA_019747685.1 Gemmataceae bacterium | reverse complement strand
GGCACCCACGCGGTCCGGGTGGTCGGGCACCGGCTGCCGGCGGCCGACCTGCCCCCGCTGGTCGGGCCGCTCGGCCACCTGGACCAACTGCTCGCCGTCTGGGAGTGGCGGTCCGGGCCGACCCCGTGGGTGGTCGCCGCGGCCCGGGACGCGGACACCCCGTTCCGGCGGGCGGTCGAGTCCGACCCCTAACCCCCGCCCGGCCGGCCGTTCCCCCTCATCAACTCCTCGATGATGCCGTCGGCGACGCACCGGCCGCGGCGCGTGAGCCGGACGGCCGCCCCGTCGTCGGCGAGCAGCCCGGCCGCGACCAGATTCCGCACGCGGTCGCCGACGAGATCGTCCAGGCTGAGGCCGGTCTGTTCGAGGAAGCGGGCGCGGCCGATGCCCTCGGCCCGGCGGAGTTGCGTGCCGATCGTCTCGAACGCCCGGTCCCGCGGGCCGAGGCACTCGCCCTGGAAGGTCGGCGACCCCCCGGCCAGGACCTTGCGGATGTAGAGTTGCGTGTCCCGGGTGTTCAGCTCCCGCACCCCGCCGACGTACCGGGCCGCCCCGACCCCGAACCCCCAGTACGCCTCGTTCGCCCAGTACCGCTCGTTGTGCCGGCACCGCTTGCCCGGCCGGGCGAAGTTCGACACCTCGTAGTGCTCGAACCCGGCGGCCGTCAGCCGGGCGATGGCGTGCTCGTACATCACGAGCTCGGCGTCCTCGCCGACCGGCCGGACCCGCCCGGCCCGCCGGTCCTTCCACAGCGGCGTCCCCGTCTCGTAGGTCAGCCCGTAGGTCGAGAGGTGGTCCGGCTCGTAGCCCAGGGCGGCGTCCAGGTCGGCGGCCCACGATTCGAGGGTCGATCCGGGCGCCCCGAAGATCAGGTCGAAGGACAGTTCCAGCCCGTGCCGGCGGACGGCCTCGACGGCCCGGGGGATTTGCTCGGCGGTGTGCCGGCGGTCGAGGGCGGCCAGCGTCTCCGGCCGGAACGACTGGACGCCGACGCTCACCCGGGTGACGCCGGACGCGGCCAGGACGGCGGCCTTTTCCTCGGTCAGGCTTTCGGGGGTCGATTCGATGGACCATTCCGCCGAGCGGGGGGCGGTCGAGCGGCAGCCACCGGTTCACCGCCGCGAGCAGCCGGTCGAGCTGGCCGGCCGACAGGTACGTCGGGGTGCCGCCGCCGATGAACACGGTCCCGACCGGGCGGGGTTCGCCGAGCGTCGCCAGCTCGGCCGCCAGGGCGTCCAGGTATAGCTCGATCAGGTGGTCGCGGCCGGCCGCCACCGCGAAGTCGCAGTACCCGCAGTGGTGGCCGCAGAACGGGACGTGGACGTAGGCGGCCCGGGGGTCGACCCAGGGAGGGGGACGGGTCATCCTTGCATAGTAGCAGGCAGTGGGCCGGGGGCAGTGAGGAAGGACGGTTCGTCCACCCTCTCTTCTGCCCACTGCCCACTGCCCACTGCCCACTGCCCACTGCTACCGCAGGATCGACCGGTTGATGAGGGCGTTGCCGGCCCCGACCGGGTTGGCGATGAACGACCCGGCGGTGTACACCCCGAGGGTGGTCCCCACCCCGGTCAGGGTCAGCCCCGGCGGGTACAGGTAGTACGGGACCGGGGTGCCGGGCAGGCACTTGCCGGCCGACGTGTCCCAGAACCCGACCTCCAGCCCGCTGGCCAGGCTGTTCGGCCACAGCAGGCAGTCCTTGTAGAACGCGGCGGCCGACACGAACGGCTGGACGATCCCCAGGTCCCACCCGTACCGCTCGCTGTTCTTCTCCTCGAAGTGGAGCCGGCGGTGGGCCACGAACCCCGGCTCGGCGTACTCGGTCATCGGCGGGTACGACCCCGTCTTGGCCACGTACTTGGTCCCCGGCGGGACCAGCGGGTCCCCCGGGTCGTAGGGCGGGAACGGGGTCATCTCGGTCGGGGCCTTGCCGAGTTCCCGGGCCACCACCCCGACGATCAGCCGGCGGAGGGTGGCGTCGTCGTACATGGTGAAGATCACGCCCCGGGGGGGCAGCCGCAGCAGCTTCGGGTCGATCGGCTGGACGGCCGGGGCGGCGTCGTCCGCCGGGGCCTTCGGGTCGGCCGACTTCTCCGGGACGGCCCCCGGCTGCGGGCGGTCGTCCCCGGCCGGCTTCTGGAAGACCAGCACCGGGGCCGGGCCGCCCCGGGACAGGCCGGCCGG
>JAIEQN010000462.1 GCA_019747685.1 Gemmataceae bacterium | reverse complement strand
GGCCGACGACGCCGACGACTTCGCCGCCGGCATCGTCGACCCGCCGCCGGCTGCCCTGGAGCCGGTGGCCGAGGCCCCGCCGCCCACGCCCCCGCAACCCCCGGAGCCGGTGGCGCCACCGCCCGCCCCGGTCGCCGAGGCGTCTCCGCCCGAAACTCGAAACTCGAAACTCGAAACTCGAAACTCCCCCCGGCCGGTCGTCGACCCGAACGAGCACGGGTTCGACGCCGAGACGAACAGCCGGTACGAGGAGATCAAGCGGGGCAACACCTACATCACCCAGCTCCAGCACATGACCATCGCCCAGCTCCAGGCGGCGGCCAAGGGCGAGAACATCCCGAAGGAGGAGTGGTCCGGGCTGAAGAAGCAGGACCTGATCTACCGGCTGCTCAAGGAGCGGGTGAAGGCCAACGGGCTGATGCTCGGGGAAGGGACCCTGGAGGTGTTGCCGGACGGGTTCGGGTTCCTCCGCAGCCCGGACTACAACTACCTGCCGTGCCCCGACGACATCTACATCTCGCCCAGCCAGATCCGCCGGTTCGGGCTGCGGACCGGCAGCGTCGTCGCCGGCCAGGTCCGCCCGCCGAAGGAGAACGAGCGGTACTTCGCCCTCCTGCGGGTCGAGGCCATCAACTACCACGACCCGGACCTGCTCCACCAGAAGGCCGTCTTCGACGACCTCACCCCGCTCCACCCGGAAACCCGGCTCAAGCTCGAAACCGACCCGAAGGAACTCGACACCCGGGTGATCGACCTCATCACCCCGATCGGTAAGGGCCAGCGGGGGCTAATCGTCGCCCCGCCCCGGACCGGCAAGACGGTCCTGCTCCAGAAGATGGCCAACGCCGTCATCCACAACCACCCGGAGTGCTACGTCATCGTGCTGCTCATCGACGAGCGGCCCGAGGAAGTGACGGACATGAGCCGGTCGGTCAAGGGGCCGCGGGTCGAGGTCGTCAGCTCCACCTTCGACGAGCCGCCGGAGCGGCACGTCACGGTCAGCGAGATGGTCATCGAGAAGGCCAAGCGGCTGGTCGAGTACGGGACCGACGTGGTCATCCTGCTGGACTCGATCACCCGGCTGGCCCGGGCCCACAACACCGTCTCCCCCGGCTCCGGCAAGCTGCTCTCCGGCGGCCTGGACGCGACCGCCCTGCACAAGCCGAAGCGGTTCTTCGGGTCGGCCCGGAACCTGACCGAGGGGGGCAGCCTGACCATCCTGGCGACCGCCCTGGTGGACACCGGGTCGAAGATGGACGACATCATCTTCGAGGAGTTCAAGGGGACCGGGAACATGGAGGTGGTGCTCGACCGGCGGATGGTGGACCGGCGGGTCTACCCGGCGATCGACATCAACGCCAGCGGCACCCGCAAGGAGGAACTCCTGCGGTCGGAGGAGGAGCTGCGGCTGATCCACATCCTGCACAAGGTGCTGGCCGACATGAACCCGGTGGAGGCGATGGAGCTGCTGCTCAAGCAGGTCGGCAAGTACAAGACGAACGCCAAGTTCCTCTCCAGCGTGTCGTTCGGCTGACGGCGGGCCGCGGGTGGCCCCCTCCCCCCCTGTTTTCTCGTTGCCGGGGCGGGTCGCCGCAACTCGTTCCGCCCGATCGGGTTGGTGTCGGCCGGCCCGGGTCCGCTGTCCGGCCGACCGGCAATGCTCCGCCGTCCGATCCGCCGCAACCTTCGCCGTCGTCATGGGTTCAGTCCTCGTGCGGGCATGACCGGTGGCGGTAACGCTCGCCACTCCCGGGTCGCGGGCGGCCCGACCCCCGCCGGCCGGACCCGACCCAACGGGAGCATACTATCCGAATGTTCAGTTGTCAACCGCGGTCGTTACACGCCGCACCCGATCGCCGACGGGGTAAACTGAGCTGACGGAACGGCCGCCGGCCGCCTCGGACCCGCCACCCCGGACTACGCCGTCGGACTGACCCGGAGGACATCCATGCCGGTCCACGACTGGGCGAAGGCCGATGTCGGGCTGTTCCACCACTTCCACCAGTCGTGGGCGGTCCAACTCTGTGACGCGTTGAACGCCGGGATCATGCCCGCCGGGTACTTCGCCCTGGTCGAGGGGAAGGTGCTCGGGTGGGAGCCGGACGTGCTGGCGGTGGCCCTCGGCGCCCGCCGGGCGAACGACCCGCCGCCGGCCGGGCCGGGCGGCGGGATCGCGGTC
>JAIEQN010000691.1 GCA_019747685.1 Gemmataceae bacterium | reverse complement strand
GGGGCGTTCGTCGACCTCGGCGGGATCGACGGCCTGCTGCACATCACCGACATGGGCTGGCACCGGGTCACCAACCCCCGGGACGTGGTCGGGATCGACCAGGAGCTGGAGGTGTACATCCTCCACATCGACCGGGAGAAGGAGAAGATCGCCCTCTCGCTCAAGCACAAGACGCCCAGCCCGTGGCAGAACATCGAGCAGAAGTACCCGGTCGGCACCCGCCACGAGGGCGAGGTCGTCAACATCATGCCGTACGGGGCGTTCGTCAAGCTCGAGCCGGGGATCGAGGGCCTGGTCCACATCTCCGAGATGTCGTGGGTCAAGCGGATCGCCGACCCGAAGGAGCTGGTCCAGATCGGCGACAAGGTCGAGGTCCAGGTCCTCAACATCAACCACGACAAGAAGGAAATCTCGCTCGGCATGAAGCAGTGCCAGAGCAACCCGTGGGGCGAGGTGGCCAAGAAGTACCCGCCGGGAACGGTCATCACCGGGGTGGTCCGGAACCTGACCAACTACGGGGCGTTCATCGAGATCGAGGAGGGGATCGACGGCCTCCTGCACGTCTCGGACATGAGCTGGACCCGCAAGGTGTCCAACCCGTCCGAGGTCGTCCAGAAGGGCCAGAAGGTCACCTGCCAGGTCCTCAGCGTCGACCAGGAGCGGAAGCGGGTCGCCCTGGGCCTCAAGCAGATGGCCAACGACCCGTGGGACGGGGACATCCCCGGCCGGTACAAGCCGGGCCAGAAGGTCCGCGGTAAGGTCACGAAGCTGACCAACTTCGGCGTCTTCGTCGAGCTGGAGCCGGGCCTCGAGGGCCTGCTGCACATCTCCGAGCTGACCGACGACAAGATCGAGTCGCCGGAGGAGGTGGTCAAGGTCGGGGACGAGGTGGACGTGAAGGTCCTGCGGGTCGACACCAAGGACCGCAAGGTCGGGCTGTCGATGCGGAACGTGGACGACCCGACCGTCCCGGACGTGATCCCGGACATGCCGATCGAGGAGATGGAGGCGGAGGCCGCGGCGTCGGCCGCCCAGACCCCGCCGCCGGCCCCGGCCGGGTCGAAGGCCGGCGGCAAGGAGAAGGACAGGGACAAAGACAAGGATAAGGAGAAGAAGGAACTCCGCGGCGGCACCGGCCCGGCCGGCCCGCTGTTCCAGCTCCCGAAGGAGGAGGAGTAGTCACGCACAGGCCGGGAGGCCTGCGCCACCAAACCTCGGTTCTGGTGGCGCAGGCCTCGGCCTGTGCCGCCTTCGGACAAGCCCGCCCGTAGCTACGGGCGGGCTTTGTTGTTGCGCACCGGTCACGCGGCCGTCACCCTCCGCTACCGACCTCGCGGATTTGTGCGGAACTTTCCGCCCCCGTCCCCCATCCAAAACCTGTGACCCTGTAACGGGTTATACCCCGGATTCGGGACCTGGCGGAGGGCCGGGGCGCGAAAACCGGTTGAACTTCGCCCGGGGCTGAATTAAGGTCGTTCTGTGCCGGCGGAATCGCCCCGCCCGACCCCGCCGGCCCTCGCCCCGGTCCGCCCGCGCCAGTTCGCGGGACGGTGCCCGTTGTACCGGAGACGCGCACCGTCCGGATTGGGTCGGCCATGCGTTCGGCGCCCGCCGCGATCCCCCTCCGCCGGGCGGCGACAGACCGCCGCCATCCAGCTTCCCGTCCCAGCGGTCGATACGTCCCTGCGGATTCGGCCGGCGGCGGGGTTTCCCGCCCCGCCGACCCGGACGGGGAAGTCGGCCGCTGGGGGCGGCCGACCGCGGCCGCCGGACCACACCGCCGACAGGATGCCCGCCACATGTCCCGACTCCGCCGCTACCGCCCGGACGTGGTCCAGTCCCCGCTGGAGACGTACCTCCGGGAGATCAACGAGACGGCCCTCTTGACCGCCGACCAGGAGAAGACCCTGGCCCGGCGGATCGCGGTCGGGGACACCGAGGCCCGGGACCAGATGGTCCGGGCGAACCTGCGGCTGGTGGTCAACATCGCCCGCGGGTACACCGGCAAGGGGCTGGCCCTCCAGGACCTGATCGAGGAGGGGAACCTCGGGCTGTTGCGGGCGGTCGAGGGGTTCGACCCGACGATGAACACGCGGTTTAGCACCTACGCCAGCTACTGGATCAAGCAGAGCATCAAGCGGGCCCTGGTGAACACCGCCAAGACGATCCGCATCCCGGC
>JAIEQN010000875.1 GCA_019747685.1 Gemmataceae bacterium | reverse complement strand
GCCGCCCGCGGGGCCGACGCCTCGTTCACCTCGTCCTCGATCCCCTTCATCCCCTTCTTGAACTCCACCATCGTCTTGCCCAGCGACCGCCCGACCTCGGGCAGCTTCCGCCCGAACAGTAGCACGCCGAGGACCACCAGCAGTAGGATTTCCGGGCCGCCCAGACCGAACATCGCGCAACCTCCTCGTCGGGTGGGAACGGGAACCGCTGTCGGGAGGAGGTCGAAGGTGGCCCCGACCGGACTGTCGCCCGCGATCACTGGTCACTATACCGCCGGCCGGCCGGGGTGGGCAAGGACGGGACGCGGATTTCTCCTGGGAGCGCGGCCGTCCCGGCCGCTCTTCTCCACACGACGAGCGGCCGGGACGGCCGCGCTCCCCGGAAAGTGTCACGGGGCCAGCCGGAGGTTTACCACCACCGGGAAGTGGTCGGCGTAGCCCCGCCCGCCGGTCGGCGGGCCGGACCGGTTGCCGAACCGCCACGGCCGCCGGCCGCCCCGGGTCATCCCGTCGGTCGGCACCGTCACCGAGTCCGGGTCACAGGCCCAGCCGCGTCCGTCGAGCAGCCCGGCCGACACCCCGACCTGGTCGTAGATCAGCGGCCGGCCGTTGTACACCAGGGTGCCGTACTCGGCCGGCGGCTTGCCCGAGAGCAGGCCGAATAGCCGCGGCGGCACCGCCCCGGGGACGACCGCCGCCCGGTCCACCGTCATGTGCAGCTCGCCGGCCACCGGCTCCGAGTCCGGGGTGGTGTTGAAGTCGCCGCAGACCAGGAAGTCGGCGTCCGGGTCGGCCGCCACGATCCGCTCGTACTCGGCGTAGATGACCTCGGCGTACCGGTCCCGGCCGCGGTGCTCCTGCTTCCCGTCGTCCGAAAGCTGCGAGGTCCAGTGCGACGCGACCAGGGTGAGGTCGGCGGCGTTGGCGACGACGTGGGTTTCGAGGATGCGGAGGTTGCGGGACCCGAGCAGCCGGGTCCGGCCCTCGTCCAGCGGCAGCTTAGAGATGACGCACGGGGCCATGTACCGGCCGGCGTTGGCCGTCAGCTCCCGCATGGCCACCGACGTGTACCGGGTTGCCCCGGCCGGGAGCCTGACGTTGAGCGTGTCCCGCAGTAACTCCGCCGCCCGGACGCTCTCGACCTCGCAGCCGGCCAGGATGTGCGGGCCGTTGCCGCCGTTGACCCGGAGGATGATTTCGGCCAGGTGGTCGTACTTCAGCCGTCGGGCGTTCGCGTCCTCGGCGAACCAGTCGTCGTACTCCTCGTCCACCGCCCGCCGCTTGTCGTTCCGGTCGTCGAACAGGTTCTCGACGTTCCAGAACATGAACACGACGGTCCCCGGCGGGACCGGCGGCCCGACTACCCGCTCGGGCCGCCGGCTCTGGGCGACCAGGTAGAGCACCACCCCGACGGCCAGCGCCACCCCGACGACGATCTTGACCTTCGCCGGCAGGGCCAGGAACGCCCGGACGAGCTGTCCGACGGCCTGCCCGTCCCGGCGGCCCCGGCGACCGGCCATGACGACACCCCCGACACACCGGCCGGGAGGCCGGTGCCACCGGAACTCGGACTGGACAGCCCCCGCCGGGATGTTATGACGGCCGGCCGGTCCGGGTTCAAGCGGTCGCGGGGGGTGCGCCATGAAGGCGGTCGGGCGGCTGGCGGTGCTGGCGTGTGGGGTCGGCCTGGGGGCGGCCGGGGCGGTCGTCTTCACCGGCTCGCCGCGGCCGGCCGGGGCGGCGTCGAACGACCGCTACCAGGACACGATCATGGCCACCGGGGCGGTGTCCATTAACCCCCGGGTCCAGACCGACGGGGTCTGGCTGCTCGACTATAAGGCCGGGAAGCTGCTGGGCACGGTGATCGACCGGACGGCCGGGAAGATCGTCGGCTGGGCCGAGGCCGACCTGCGGACCGAGTTCGGGCTGGTGGCCCAGCAGGACGTCCACTTCCTGATGACCACCGGGTACGTCACCCAGGGGCAGTCGGCCCTGTACCTGGCCGAGACCTCGACCGGCCAGTTCGGGGTGTACACGATGGGGCCGGCGACGACCGGCAACGGGGTGGTCATCCGCCGGCACGACCTGACCTCGTTCCGGCCGAAGGACGGCCCGCCGGCGGCCCCGGTCGTCCCGGCCGCGGGGGCCGTCCCG
>JAIEQN010000439.1 GCA_019747685.1 Gemmataceae bacterium | reverse complement strand
CGGCCGCCCGCACCGACCACCCGGCCAGCCGGTGCCGGCCGGCCGGCCCACGGGTCGCCCGGACGGCCAGCCACCCGACCAACAGGACCGCCCCGCCGGCCGCGGCCGTGCGGACCAGCCACCCCAACCCCGCCTGCCAGGTGTCGGTCACGGGTGTACCCCCCGCGGTCGGTGGCACGGGCGGGAGTGCCCGTGCCCGGTCGCCGCACGGGCCCCAGCGCCCGTGCCACCGAGGTCAGGACTTCTTGCGGGCCTGGTCGATCAGCCGGCGGAGCTGCTCCAGCTCGGCGGCCGGAATCCTCTCCGCCCTCAGCAGGGTGTGGACCAGCTCGGACGCGGCCCCGTCGAACACCCGGTCGAGGAACCGGGCGGCCGAGTCCTCCCGGGAGTAGACGGCGGCGTAGACGAACGCCCGGCCCTCGGCCGTGTGCCGGACCAGGCCCTTCGGCTCCATCAGCCGGATCAGCGTCTGGACGGTGGTGAGGGCAACCCGCCGGCCGTCGGCCGGGGCGAGCAGCCGGTGGACGTCGGCCACCGCCAGCGGCCCGTGTTCCCAGAGGACCTTGAGGATGTCGAGTTCCCGCGGGGTCGGGGTCGGCAGGTCGTCCACGGCAACCTCGGGGGCGAGGGAACAATCAACCCCACCGGCCGGCCCGGTGAGCGACGAGTCACGAGAAGTCGTCATACGGCCCCGGCGTCCGGATCGGGGCGCGGCCCGCCCCGGCCGGTCTACCCCTTCTTCAGGTGCTGGCCCAGGAACCCGGTGGTCCGCTTCCAGGCGAGCTGGGCCGCCTCGGGGGCGTAGAACGGCCGGGTGTAGGCCAAGAACCCGTGGTCGAGCTTCTCGTACAGGAAGACCTCCACCGGCCGCTTCTTCCCCCACAGCACCCTCTCCAGTTCCTGGGTGTGCTTGTGCGGGACCGCCCCGTCGGCGGTGCCGTGGTGGACCTGGACCGGCACCACGAGCCGGTCGAGCTCCCGCTCCGCCATCGGGGCCGGGTGGAAGGCGACGACCGCGTCCACCTCCCGGGACCGGGCGGCGAACAGCATCGCGTCCCGCCCGCCCCGGCAGAACCCGACCACCCCGAGCCCGCCGGGGCTCACGAACGGCTGGGCCCGCAGGTAGCTGACCCCGACCTGGACATCGTCCAGCCGGTTCAGCTCGGTGTACTCCCCGGCGTACTTGGCGTACTCCTCGTTGGTCCGGGCCGCCTCGGGGATCATGTGGAAGACGTCGGGGGCCAGGCCGACGAACCCGGCCACCGCCAGGGCGGCGCAGGTGTTCGGGATGTACTCCTCGGTGATCTTGTTCCCGGCGATGACGAGCACCCCGGGGTAGACCCCGTCCGCCATCGGGCGGGCCAGGTAGCCGCCGAACGTCTCCTTCCCGTTGTGCTTGAACGTCACCTTGCCGTGCCGGACGGCCGGGTCGTCCAGCACCCGCGTCGGGGGTTGCTTCTCGTCCCGCCCGAACGCCGGGCCGCCGCCGGCCGCCCAGGCGATCAGCCCCGCCGCACCCCCGACGACGAAGTCCCGTCGGTCCGTGCCGTCGGCCGGGCAGTCGCGTTCGAGGCACATGTGCCGCTCTCCGTCCGGGCGAGAGGACCGACCCGGCCGCCCAACTAAGAACTAAGAACTTAGTTATCACGCCCGGGGACCGGCGACAAGGGGCATTCGCCGGCCGGCGGGGAAAATTTTGAAATTGGGGAAGCTGGGCCGGGAAGGGGACCGCCGCGGGTCGCTCGACCCGCGGCGGCGATTCGGCGAAGCGGACGGGTCGACCAGTTAGCCGCGGCCGACGCCCGGCGCCGGGGCGGCCGGCGGGTCGACGTGGAGCGACGACGGGACGGACGGCGGGGGCGGCGTGGCCTCTTCCACCCCGAGCCGGCCGAGCCGCTCCCGCTGCTTGCGGAGGGCCTCGCGGACCTGCTCGGTCACCGCCCGCTCCTGCCGGTCCAGCTCCTGCTTCTGCTGCCGCAGTCGTTCGAGCCGGTCGATCAGTTGGTCGATGGTCGGCTCCGGGGGCGGGGACGCCGGCACGTTCTGGGCCGGGATGAGGCTGGGCGGCGGGAGCGCCGGCCCGGCCGGTGTGACCGGCAGCGCGGCCGGGGCCACCGCCGGCGGGCTGCCGACGGCCGGCCCCGGCAG
>JAIEQN010000453.1 GCA_019747685.1 Gemmataceae bacterium | reverse complement strand
TGGCCGCGATCCCGGCCAGCCACCCGGCGAACGGCCCGCGGGCCGGGTCGAAGCTCCGGAGCCGGCGGACGGCCACCAGCCAGGTCTCCTGGACCACGTCGTCGGCCAGGTCGGCCCGGCCGCCGCACCGCCACCGGGCGTAGGCCGCCAGCCGGCCGAAGTGGGCGTCGTACCAGGCCCGCCAGGCGGCCCGGTCGCCGGCCAGCACCGCGTCCCGGGTCGCCCGCTCCCGCGCCACCTCGTCGGCCCGGTCCATCCGCCGCCCCCGCCCCGCGGCCCGCACCCGGACTTGTCCGGGCCGGCCGGGAATCCTTCGGGCGGTCAGGGGGTAGGGGAAAGGGGGTAGGGGTTAGGACCGAAGGAGGCGGCCGCCCGCCATCCACCTCCGACCCGTCCGCCCGGTTGTTCTAACCCCTGTCCCCTAACCCCTACCCCCTACTCCCGTGAGGCCCCATCAATAAAGTGTCGTTAACGTTGCCCCGACCGTCTCGGCGTCGCCCCGGAGTCCGCCCCCTTATGCCGACGGTCCTGGACTGGAGCCCGGCCGTCGACCCGTCCCCGTTCGCCCGGCAGGTCGCCGACGCCCTGGCCCCCGGGGCGGTCGTGGTGCTCCCCGGGGACGCCGGGTACGTCGCCCTGGTCAACCCGGCGGCCCCGTCGGCGGCGGCCCACCTGGATGCCCTGGGCGGGTTAACGGACGAGCCGCCGGCCGTCCTCGCCGCCGGGCCGGACGACGCCGCCCGGCTCGGGCTCGACGTACCGGTGGCGGCCCGCCGGCTCATGTTCCGGGCCTGGCCGGCGGCCCTGGCGGTCGCCCTCCCGGCCGATCGGGCGGCCTTCCCGTCGGAGTGGCCCGGGGCGGTCCGCGGGCGGTTGACGGCCGGCGGCCGGGTCCGGTTCCGGAGCCCGGACCACCCGTTGTTCGACGCGGTACTGCCGGCCCTGACCGCCCCGGCCCTGGTGGTCGAAACCGGGTCGGGTCGGCCCGACCCGGTCCTCGGCCGGCTGGGCGACGCGGTCGGGTTCGCCGCGGCGGCCGGGGACCGGCCGGCCGACCCCCGGCCGACCGAGGTGCTGACGACCCCGGCCGGGTGGGACATCACCCGGGAAGGGGCGTTCGGGCGGGACGAGCTGGAGAAGCTGGCCGCCCGGATGATCCTGTTCGTCTGCACCGGGAACACCTGCCGCAGCCCGCTGGCCGAGGGGCTCGGCAAAGCCCTCCTGGCGGAGCGGCTCGGGTGCCGGGTGGACGAGCTGCCGGCCCGCGGGTTCTGGCTCCTGTCGGCCGGGGTGGCGACCTCCGGCGGGTCGCCGGCGACCCCCGACTCGGTCGAGGCCGGGGCCGAACTCGGGGCCGACCTGCGGGACCACCGGAGCCGGCCGGTGAACCCGCAGCTGCTGGCCGCGGCCGACGACGTGATCGCCATGACCCGGGGGCACGCCGACGCCCTGGCGTACCGGTTCCCGGGGGTCGGCCCGGCGGCCCGGCTGTTGTGCCCGGAGGGGGGCGACGTGGACGACCCGATCGGGGCCGGGCCGGACGTGTACCGGGCGTGCGGGCGGGCGATCCGGGACCACCTGGGGCGGTTCATTCCGGAGTGGGCAGGGTCATGAAGATCGCCGTCGGGAACGACCACCGGGGGGTGGCGGTCAAGCAGCGGGTGCTCGGGCTGTTGGCCGAGCTGGGGCACGAGGTCGTCGACCACGGGGCGAACGGCCCGGCCAGCGCCGACTACCCGGACTCGGCCCTGGTGGTGGGCGAGGCGGTCGGGGCCGGGAGGGCCGACCGGGGGGTGCTGGTCTGCGCCACCGGCCACGGGATGTGCATCGCGGCCAACAAGGTGCCGGGGGTGCGGGCGGCCAACTGCCGGGACATGATCGACGCCGAGCTGTCCCGCCGGCACAACGACGCCAACGTCATCTGCCTGTCGGCCGACCTGATCGGGGAGGAGCTGATCGACCGGATGGTCCGGGCGTGGCTGGCGACCGAGTTCGAGGGCGGCCGGCACGCCCGGCGGGTGGACAAGATCGCCGCCTACGAGAAGGCCCGGACCGCCGCCCCGGCCCCGGCGGCCCCGCCCCCGCCCCCGAACGGCCCCCAGCCCCAGCCGGGCGGCCGGGCGGGGTAAGCCCCGGCCGCGGGC
>JAIEQN010000935.1 GCA_019747685.1 Gemmataceae bacterium | reverse complement strand
CACGGCAACCCGACCCCGGCCGACGACGAGCTGCGCCGCCTCCGGGCCGAGAACGCGCGGCTGCGGGCCGAGCGGGACCTGCTAAAAAAAGCCGCCGCGTACTTCGCCAGCCCGCCGAGTTGACGTTCCGGTTCATCGCCGACCACGCCGGGGAGTGGCCGGTCCGGTGGCTGTGCGAGGCCCTGGAGGTGTCGGCGTCCGGGTACTACGCCTGGGCCGCCCGGCCCGACAGCCCGACCGAGGCGTGGCGGCAGGAGTTGGTCGCGGCGATCGAGGAGGTCCACACCGAGGTCAGGGGGCGGTACGGCAGCCCGCGGATGACCGCCGAGCTGAAGGCCCGCGGGTACGAGTGCTCGGAGAGCACGGTGGCCGACCTCATGCGGGAGCACGGCGTCCGGGCCAGGGCGCCGAGACGATTCGTCCGCACCACCGACTCGAGCCACCGGCAGCCGGTGGCCGAGAACCTGCTGGCCCGCGACTTCGCCCCGGCGGGGCCGAACGAGTCGTGGTGCGCGGACATCACGTACATCCCGACGGGCGAGGGGTGGCTGTACCTGGCGGTGGTCGAGGACCTGTTCAGCCGGATGGTGGTGGGGTGGTCGATGGCCGAGACGATGGAGAGCCGGCTGGTCGTGGACGCCCTGGAGATGGCGGTCCGCCGGCGGCTCCCGGGTGAGGGGCTGGTGGCCCACTCGGACCGGGGGAGCCAGTACGCCAGCGACCACTACCAGCGGGCGCTGGCGTCGGCCGGGATCGCGTGCAGCATGAGCGGCGTCGGCCAGTGCTGGGACAACGCCCCGGTCGAGAGCCTCTTCGGCCGGCTGAAGTGCGAGCTGGGGGTCGAGGTGTTCGCCACCCGCGGCCAGGCGCGGGCGGTGCTGTTCGAGTACCTGGAGGCGTTCTACAACCGCGTCCGCCGCCACTCCTCCCTGGGGTACGTGTCCCCAGTGGACTTTGAACGGGCGCACAACCAGAGCCACCGTTAACTCCGTGTCCAGTTTTCGTGGGGAAGATCAGTCCGGCACCTCGAAGGAGTGGGTGTGGCGGCCGAACCGGTGCGGGTGGATGAGCACACCGGGAAGCGGTTCACCTTCTTCACCGACCCGGACGGGCTGCCGCTGGAGTTGTACGAGCGGTGACTGCCGGATGGCGGCGTGGCGGATGTTGCGGAGGTGAGGGGCGGCCTCTCCCGGAGGGCGGCATCTAACCGGTTAGAACATCGCCTACCGGACTCCGGTGCCGAGCCGGGCGAGCAGCGGGACGAGCACCTGAAGCGTCTCCCGGTCGGCCGACTTGATCAGGTCGTCGGCCAGCTTCTTGGCCTGCTTGCGAAGCACCTCGGCGGGGTCCGGCGGCTCGTCTTGCGGCAGCAGGTCGGCCACGGTCGTGCTCAGCCCCTTCGCCAGCCGGTTGACCAGATCGATGCCGGGGGCCGCACGCCCGGCCTCAAGTTTCGTGACGTAGGTCTCGGTGACCTTGGCGGCCTCGGCCAGGTCCGCCTGCGTCATCCCACGGGCCAAACGCACCTCCCGGAGCCGGGCGGCGAACCGCCCGACGATCTCGTCCTGCCGCTTGACTGGTCGCCGCTTCCCCATCGCAGACCCCCGGTGCTTAATGACGGGGGCCGGCGTTCGCCGCCAGTAACAATGACGCAGATTGACCTGCAATATTGTGCTGGTAAAGTGCATGCGGTGCCGGCCGCACGGTGGGCCGCACGACCGCATCACGAACCGGAGACGCCCGTGGGGTTCTGGGACAGGATCCGCAACAGCGTGGCCGACAACAGCGAGTACCACTGGGGCAAGGCGTGCGAGCACCTGGACCAGCTCAACCGGAACGACCCGAAGGCGGTCGAGCACCTGACCACGGGGCTGGACCGGCTCCGGCAGGAGGGGCGGGCGGTCGGGTACAACTGCTTCTGCTTCCACACCAAGAGGGCCGAGTGCTACGTCCGGCTGGGTCGGCCCGCCGAGGCGGTGGCCGATTACCGTGAGGCGTTCCGGGTGTACCCCGACGCCGCCAAGGAGCCGCTCAACCTGATCGGCCGGGCGAAGGCCCTCCAGGCGGCTGGCGAGTACGAGGCCGCCCTGGCGGACCTGGACGAGGCCGTCCGGCTCAAGCCGGTGGCGGACGAGGCGTA
>JAIEQN010000038.1 GCA_019747685.1 Gemmataceae bacterium | reverse complement strand
CGGCTCTACGACAACGAGCTGATCGACCTCCTGGCGTCGGCCGGGAAGGTCTACATCCAGACCCACTTCAACCACCCCCGGGAGGTGACGCCGGAGGCGGCCCGGGTGTGCGGGGCGCTGTTGCGGGCCGGGATGCCGGTGAACAACCACTCGGTCCTGCTCAAGGGCGTCAACGACGACCTGGGCACGATGCGGGCGTTGCTCCGCGGCCTGTTGCGGATCAAGGTCCGGCCGTACTACCTGTTCCACTGCGACCCGGTGACCGGGGCCGGGCACTTCCGCACCTCGGTGTGGAAGGGGCTGGAGATCATGGAGGGGCTGCGGGGCCACACGAGCGGGATCGGCATCCCGACCTACGTGGTCGACAGCCCGCACGGCGGCGGGAAGATACCGATGATGCCCAACTACCTGGTCAGCATGAGCGACGACGCCGTCGTCCTCCGCAACTACGAGGGGCTGCTCATCCGCTACCAGGCCGAGGACAAGCCGGCCGCGGCCGCCGCGGCGACCGCCACCCGGGGCGTCAGCGGCCTGCTCCAGGGGGACAAGACGGCCCTGGTCCCGGAGGGGAACGAGCGGATGGCCCGGCGGCGGAAGCTCTCCGTCCTCGACCCGGGGTACGAGGCCGGGTGCGGGGCCGCCCCGCCGGCCGCCGGCCGCCGCATCCTGCCCCTGCCGACCCTCAACGGCAACCACGCCGCCAACGGGTAAGGAAGCAACACTGGCCCGCTGATGACGCAGATTTGAGGACGCAGCGGAGACGCGGATCGGACGAAATCTTGGATTGAAATCCATCTCCGGTTTCTCCGATCTGGTTTCATCTGCGTCGAAGTCTGCGTCATCAGCGGGCCAATGCCTTCCTGCCGAGGACCGGCCATGCGGATCGGGCTCGCCTTCACCCTCAAGCCGGACGCCCCGCCGGCCGCCGCCCCCGACGACCTGCACGAGGAGTACGACTCCCCGGCCACGGTCCGGGCCATCGCCGACGTGCTGCGGTCGCTCGGCCACGAGGCCCGCGAGCTGGGCGACGGCCGGCCCCTGCTCGAAGCCCTCCTCCGCGACCCGCCCGACCTCGTCTTCAACTTCGCCGAGGGGCACGGCGTCTCCCGCTCCCGGGAGGCCCGCGTCCCCGCGGTGTGCGAGATGCTCGGCGTCCCGTACACCGGGTCCGACCCGGTCGCCCTCGGGCTGGCCCTGGACAAGGACCTGGCCCGCCGGCTGGCCGAGGCCGCCGGGGTGACGGTCCCGAAGGGAATCACCCTCTCCTTCCCCGACGACTACGACGGCGACTTCGCCGAGTTCCCGCCGGCATTGGCCGAAGCCGGCCTGACCTTCCCCGTCATCGCCAAGCCGGTCTGCGAGGGGTCGAGTAAGGGCGTCCGGTCGAAGTCGCTGATCCACACGGCCGGGGAGTTCGGCCCGACCGTCCTCGGGCTGTGGAACGACTACCGGCAGCCCGTCCTGGTGGAGGAGTTCATCGCCGGCGACGAGGTGACGGTCGGCATCACCGGGAACGACCCGCCGCAGCCGCTGGGCGTCATGCGGGTGGTCCCGCGGCGGCCGGACGAGCACTTCGTCTACAGCCTGGAGGTGAAGCGGGACTACGCCAACCGGGTGGACTACGAGGCCCCGGCCCGGCTCGCCCCCGGGGCGTCCGAGGCGGTCGTCGCCGACGCCCTGACCGTCTTCGCGGCCCTCGGCTGCCGGGACGTGGCCCGGGCCGACTTCCGGGTCCGGGGCGGGGTGCCGTACTTCCTGGAGATCAACCCCCTGCCCGGGCTGAACCCGGAGACCGGCGACCTGTGCGTCCTGGCCGGGCGGCTCGGCATCACCCACGCCGACCTCATCTCGACGATCCTCGACGCCGCGGTGAAGCGGTACGGCCTGGGCTGATTGCACCTCCCCGGCGGCCGCGGTAGACTCGCCGGCATGTCCGACCCGTTCCCGGCCGTGTACGACGAGCTGCGGCGGCTCGCGGCGGCCCACCTCGCCGGCGAGCGGCCCGGCCACACCCTCAACCCCACGGCCCTCGTCCACGAGGCGTACCTGAAGCTCGGGGACGCCGACCGGTCGCACTTCTTCGCCGCCGCGGCCGAGGCGATGCGCCGCATCCTGGTCGACCACGCCCGCCGGCGGGCCG
>JAIEQN010000899.1 GCA_019747685.1 Gemmataceae bacterium | reverse complement strand
GCCTTCGGCTGCTCGCCCACCCAGGCCAGGACGAGGCCGAGGTTGAACCACGCGGCCGGGTCGCCGGGGGTCAGCTCGGTCAGCCGCTGGAACGCCTGGCGGGCGTCGGAGAACTTGCCGGTGGCGGCGTCGGCGGCCGCCGGCTTGGCGGTCGGTCGGAAGGCGTACTTCTTGCGGGCGCACTCGGGCAGCCGGGAGTCCGGGCCGAACAGCCCGTCGAACTGCTCCCGGGCCTCCGGGTCGCCGGGCTGGAAGTGGACGGCCCGCTCCAGGGCGGCCCGGGCGGCGACCGGCCGGTTGAGCAGGAACTCGTTGCGGAAGATGAGCTCGTAGACGTGGGCGAGCTGGTCGCGGGCGTCGGGGTCGTAGGTCTCGGCCGCCTTGCGGAACAGGAGCAGCGCCCCGATCAGCTCGCCCTCGTTCTGCCGGAACTGGCCGCGGAGGAAGTGGGCCATCCCGAAGTTCGGGTTCAGCTTCAGGGCGGTGGACAGGGCCTCCTCCGCCTGCTCGACGTACTCGTCCCGCTCGGCCTCGGTCTGTTGCTGCTGGCCGAGGTTGTACAGGAACTGGGCGTAGTACCCCCAGACCGGGGGCTGGTCGGGGTGGCTCTTGGTCAGGGCCTGGATGGTCTGGAGGGCGGACTCGTGCTGGCCCTGCCGGTCCTGGTCGAACGCCTTCTCGACGGCCGCGAAGTACGGGGCGCAGCACCACTTGAACTTCTTCCCGCTGCCGCACGGGCAGGAGATGAACGGGTCCAACGGCATCGGGGGCCTCGGCTCGGAAGTCTTCAGGTCTTCAAGTCGTCAAGTCACAAGTCTCCGGGGGATGACTCGCCGACGGTACGACTTGGTGAGCGACCGCGCTCGTACCTCGCAACATACGGCTTCCGGCCGGGGCCGAAAACGGGCGGGCGGGGGTTTGACAGCCCGGCCGGGCGTCCTACGGTTCGGCACCTGACGACCCCGGCCGGGGTCGTGCCCCGGCGTGCCGTTCACCCCCCGCAGGAGGTTTCCCCCGTGACGACCAACGACCTCGGGGCGTGCGAGTGGTTCGTCTGGGACCTCCGGCGGAGCGGGCTGATCGACCGCGGCCCGCTCGACGCCCTGGTGGCCGAGTTCCTCCGCCACTACCCCCGGGCCGAGGCCCCGGCCCTGGCCGAGTACCTGGTCGCCCAGGGGACCCTGACCCCGTTCCAGGCCGACCGGGTGCTCGGCGGCAAGACCCAGGGGCTGGTCCTCGGCCCGTACGTCCTGCTCGACGCCATCGGGTCCGGGAGCATGGGCCAGGTCTACCGGGCGATGTCCAAGACCGACGCGGCCGGGTACGCGGTCAAGGTGTTGCCCCGGCGGAGCATGTGGAACGTCCGGCTGGCCCGCCGGCAGGTCCGGTCGTTCGCCGGGTTCACCCACCCGGCGGTGGTCCCGTTCGTGGACGTGGGCACGGCCGGCGGGCTGCACTACCTGGTCTGGCCGCTGGCCGACGGGCGGACGCTCGAGGCCCTGGTCCGGGAGCAGGGCCGGCTGCCGCACCAGCAGGCCGCCCTGTACGCCTTGCAGGTGGCCCAGGGGCTGACCATCGCCCACCAGAACGAGCTGTTCCACGGCCTCGTCAAGCCGTCGAACGTGCTGGTCGGGCCGGACAACCAGGCCCGCGTCCTGGACTTCGGGATCGGCTCGCTGCTGGTGGTCAACGACGGGGAAAGCTTGGTGGACACCATGTCCACGGCCAACACCCTGACCAGCGGCCTGGACTGCGCGTCGCCCGAGTCGATCATGGAGCCGACCAACCGGACCCCGGCCGGCGACCAGTACAGCCTCGGGTGCGTCCTGTACTTCGCCCTGACCGGGCGGGTGCCGTTCCCGGACGGGTCGGCGGTCGAGAAGATGATGGCCCACCAGACCAAGCAGCCGGTCCCGGTCCGGGAGCTGGCCCCGGACGTGCCGGACGGGCTGGCGGCGGTGGTGGCCCGGCTGATGGCCAAGAACCCGGACGCCCGGTACGGCGGGTGCGACGAGGCGGTCGAGGCCCTGGAGGCGTTCGCCGGCGACCTCCCGGCCCGGGTCGGGAAGGGGTCCGGCCGGGTGGCGGCGGCCGCGGCCCGGCGGCCGGCGGCGGTCGGCTCGGGGTCGCGCGTC
>JAIEQN010000092.1 GCA_019747685.1 Gemmataceae bacterium | reverse complement strand
AGGAAGTCCGGCTGCGGGAGGCGGCCGGCGACGACCCCACCCCCGGCGAGTACCGCCGCCGGCTCGCCAGCTCACGCTCCCGGCGGCCCGCCAGCTCGCGCTCCCGGCCCGCCCGACGGGTTCCCCGGGCCGTGCGACACGGTGGGCGGGTTCGAGGTCGTTGGGGAACTCGGCCGGGGGGCGTTCGGCCGGGTCTACCTGGCCCGCGAGCCGGGGCTGGCCGGCCGGCCGGTCGTCCTGAAGGTGTCGTCCCGGCTGCCGGGCGAAGGGCAGACGCTGGCCCGGCTCCAGCACACCAACATCGTCCCGATCTACTCGGCCCACCGGCACGGGCCGTACCACGTCCTGTGCATGCCCTACCTCGGGGCGACGACCGCCGCCGACCTGTTGGCCGCGTTCCACCAGCCGGGCGGCCGGCCGGAGTCGGGCAAGGGCGTGGTCAGCACGCTCGTGGACCGGGCCGGGCGGACGGTCGGTGACGGGGCCGAACGCCCGGCCCCGGAGAAGCCGCCGGCGGTCGGCGTCTCCCGGGCCAACCTCGACCGGCTCGAACGGCTCAGCTACCCCGAGGCGGTGCTGTGGCTGGGCGTGCAACTGGCCGACGGGCTGGCCCACGCCCACGACCGGGGCATCCTCCACCGCGACCTCAAGCCCGCCAACGTCCTGCTGGCCGACGACGGCCGGCCGATGCTCCTCGACTTCAACCTCGCCGCCGACGCCGGGGCCGGGGAACTACCGGTCGGCGGGACCCTGCGGTACATGCCGCCGGAGGCCCTGGCCGACCTGGCCGCCGACCGCGGCCACGCCGACCCCCGGGCCGACCTCTACGCCCTCGGGCTGATCCTGTACGAACTCCTGACCGACCGGTTCCCGTACCCCGACCCCGAGGCCGGGCCGTCCCGGGAGGTCGTCGAGACGATGCGGGCGGCCCGGCTCGCCCCGCCGCCGGACGCTTCGACGCTGCGGCCCGACGTGACCCCGGCCACGGCCGCCATCCTGGCCGCCTCTCTCGACCCCGACCCGGCCCGGCGGTATCCGTCGGCCGCGGCCCTCCGCGACGACCTCCAGCGGCAGCTCGACCACCGGCCGCTGGCCTTCGCCCGCGAGCCGTCGGCCCGGGAGCGGGTGCGGAAGTGGGCCAAGCGGCACCCGCGGCTGGCCTCGGGTTCGACCGTCTCCGCCGTCGCGGCCGGCTTGCTGCTGCTCGTCGGCGGGGTCGCCCTCGCCGTCTGGCAGCACAACAATCGGCTCGTCGCCCGGGAAGCGGTCGCGGCGGTTCGATCCGCCGGCGGGCACATCCAGGCGCTGACCTTTGATCCCCAGCCGCCGGCCGCCCTGTGTCGGGAGGCGGTCGAGCAGTCCGAGGCCGTCCTCGCCCCGTACCGGGCGGCGGATGATGCGGATTGGGTGAACGGCCCGCTCCTGGCTCGGCTTCCCGAGGCCGACCGCCCGACCGCCCGGCGGGACGTGGCCGTCGTCCTCCGGGACTACGCATTCGCCCTCGACGGGCTGGCCCGGCACGACCCCGACCGCCGGGCCGAACTCCACGACCAGGCCCAGCGGGCGCGGGGGCGAGCGGCCGCCGCCGACCCCGGCCCGGATGACGCCGGCCGCCTCCGCGACGCCCTGCGGGACGGCCGGTATCGGGAGGCCATCGCCCTGTTGCGGCCGCTCGCCGAGGGCGACGACCCGAGCTACAGCGTCTTCCTCCGCCTCGGGTACTGCCACCTCCGGCTGGCCGAGCCCGCCGAGGCGGTCCGGTGGCTGGACGTGGCCGCCGCCCTGTCCCGGGACGCGACGCCGGCGCTGCTGTACCGCGGGGCCGCCCTGCTCGACGCCGGCCGGGCGAAGGAGGCCGTCGCCGACTTCGATCGAGTTCTCGCCCGCCACCCGGACGACCCCGAGGGGCTGCTCAACCGCGCCCTGGCCCGGGTCGGGGCGAATGACCCGAAGGGGGCCATTGCCGATTTGGACCGTCTGGAACAACTCGGCGGCCCGTTCACCCGTCTGTACTTCGTCCGCGAACATGCCCGGCGGCTCGCCGGCGACCCGGACGGGGCCGAGAAGGACTTCCGGGCCGGGCTGGCGCGGGAGCCGGCCGACGCCCGGAGCTGGGTGGCCCGGGGCGAGG
>JAIEQN010000990.1 GCA_019747685.1 Gemmataceae bacterium | reverse complement strand
CACCCGCAGGTGCCCTTGGCCTGGGGGTTGGTGACGGTGAAGCCCCGCTTGTTCAGGTCGTCGTGGAAGTCGACCACCGCCCCGCCGAGGTAGAGCAGCGACCGCTTGTCGACGACCACCTCGACCCCGTGGAACTCGAACTTGTGGTCGGTCTTCGGGTCGTACTTCGGGTCCAGGTCGAGCTTGTTCTGGAACCCGCTGCACCCGCCCCCCTGGACCCGGACGCGGAGGTACAGCGGGCTGCCGGCCTCGACCGACCCGCCGGCGGCCACGTCGGCGATGTGCCGCTTGACCTCGGCGGCGGCCTTCTCGGTGACGGTGATCGGCGGGGCGGCCGGGGGGGCGTCCTTGAGGCCCAGGCCGGCGGTCGGTTCGGTCGCGGTCGCCATGAACTCTCTCCCGTGGGGGTGGTTTGGTGCGTTAGAGGGACGTACCGGCCGGGCGGGTTCGGCTTACGCCCCGGCCCCGACCGGCTCGCGGCTCGCGGCCGGCTCGGCGGCCTCGTGCTTCTCCTGGTAGTTCTTGACCGCCGCCTTGATCGCGTCCTCGGCCAGGACCGAGCAGTGGACCTTGACCGGGGGCAGGGCCAGCTCCTCGACGATCTGGGTGTTCCTGATGGCCAGGGCCTCGTCGACGCTCTTGCCCTTGAGCCACTCGGTCGCCAGGCTGCTCGACGCGATCGCCGACCCGCACCCGAACGTCTTGAACCGGGCGTCCTCGATGACCCCGGTGTCCGGGTTCACCTTGATCTGGAGCTTCATCACGTCCCCGCACTCCGGGGCACCGACGAGGCCGGTGCCCACGTCCAGGGCCTTGGCGTCGAAGCTGCCGACGTTCCGCGGGTTGTTGTAATGCTCCAGGATTTTATCGCTGTACGGCATGGGATGCTCCCGGGTAAGCCCGCCGACGGCGTCGGCGGGGCGGTGTCAGTGGGCGGCCCACTCGATCTTCTTGATGTCGATGCCCTGCTGGACCATCTCGAACAGCGGGGACATCTCCCGCAGCCGGGCGACCTCGCGGACGACCAAGTCGGCGACGTAGTCGACCTCCTCCTCGGTGTTGAACCGGCCGATGCCGAACCGGATGCTCGAGTGGGCCAGCTCGTCGCCGACGCCCAAGGCCCGCAGGACGTAGCTCGGCTCCAGGCTGGCGCTGGTGCAGGCCGACCCGGACGACACGGCCACGTCCTTGATCCCCATCATCAGCCCCTCGCCCTCGACGTAGGCGAAGGAGATGTTGGCGTTGCCCGGCAGCCGCTCGGTCGGGTGGCCGTTCAGGTACGTCTCGGGCAGCCGGTCCATGATGCTCGTCCGCAGCCGCTCGCGGAGGGCGAAGGTCTTGGCCGACTCCTCGGGCAGCAACCGCCGGGCCAGCTCCGCGGCCGCCCCGAGGCCGACGATCAAGGGCACCGGCAGCGTCCCGGACCGCATCCCCCGCTCGTGCCCGCCGCCGTCGATCTGCGGCTCCAGCCGGACCCGCGGGTCCTTCTTGCGGACGTACAGGGCGCCCACGCCCTTCGGCCCGTACATCTTGTGGGCCGACAGGCTCAGGAGGTCGACCCCCATCGCCACCACGTCGAGGGGAATCTTCCCGGCCGCCTGGACGGCGTCGGTGTGGAACAGGACGCCCTTCTCCTTGCACAGCTTGCCGATGGCCGCGACCGGCTGGAGGGTGCCGATCTCGTTGTTCGCGGCCATGATCGAGACCAGCACCGTCTTGTCGGTCAGGGCCTCGCGGACCTGGTCCGGGTGGACCTGCCCGTACTGGTCCACCGGCAGGTACGTCACCTGGACGCCGTCCCGCTCCAGCCGCTTGCAGGTGTCGAGGACGGCCTTGTGCTCGGTCACCTGGGTGACGACGTGGTTGCCCTTCTTCTTGTACATCGCGGCAACACCCTTGATGGCCAGGTTGTTGCCTTCCGTCGCCCCGCTCGTGATGATGACTTCCTTGGCCGACGCCCCGATCAGCCCGGCCACCTGCTCCCGGGCCTCCTCGACGGCGGCCTCGGCCTCCCACCCGAACGGGTGGCTGCGGCTGGCCGCGTTCCCGAACCGCTCGGTGAAGTACGGCAGCATCGCCTCCACCACCCGCGGGTCGGTCCGGGTGGTCGAGTTGTTGTCCATGTAGATCG
>JAIEQN010000798.1 GCA_019747685.1 Gemmataceae bacterium | reverse complement strand
ACCGGGGTCGAAGCCCGCCCCCGCGCGGTACACCAGGTGGCCCCCTGCGGCCCCCGCGGCGGCCAGGAGCACGGCGGCCACCAGGCCGGTGGCCCGCGTCACGGCGGTCGGCGGCGAGGCCCGGTCGAGCCAGCGGACGAACGCCACCCAGCCGAACAGGGCGAGCGACGCCAGGGCCAGCCCCAGGTGCCAGTTCAGGAGGACGTCGGCACCGGCCGCGTACAGCGGGACCGTGACGTAGGCGACGAACCCTGTCAGCGCGGCCAGGCCGCCCATCAGGACGCCGGCGATCAGCAGGCCGGTGGCGACCCGCGTCAGGCCGAGCAGGCCGGGCGGGGGTTCCGCCGGGCCTTCCCGCCGTCGCAGCCGCCACCAGGCGAACAGGTCCAGTGCCACCCCGGCGAGTAACAGCGCGATCGGGAAGTGCACCAGCGCGGGGTGGATCTCCCAGGGGGAGGGGGTCAGGCGTGCGATCATGGTCCCGCGACCCGGTTGGGTGGATGGTGGCCGCCGGGCCGGCTCCGGCGACGGGGTGGGCGGTGCGACCGGGGCCTGCCGGGCCGGCGGGGTGAGGTCGGGCGGGGGCGGTGACCCCGCGGGGCGTCCGCGTCCCTCCCCCCGGTCCCCGCCCGCCCCCGGGCCACCGGCCGGGCCCGCGGCCGTGGGGGTCGGCCTGACCCCCACGTCCTGGTACGTGAACTGCCGCTCGATCCTGTCTTCCGGGTGGGGTCGGCCGCCCACCTCCGCGTACGGGTAGACGAAGAAGTTCAGCGGCGGCCCGTCCTGCCGCGGGACCAGGGTGAGGTCGCGGCCGACACTGAAGAACACGCGGTCCTCGCTCAGGCTGCCGAAGTACGAGTCGCGCCGCGCGGGGTCCTTGTTGGCCTCGGAGACGCTGACCGGGACCCAGCCCCGGCCGGCGACATAGAACCGCGCCCAGCAGCAGTAGCCGCCGACCTCCCCCCGGCCGCGGTCCTCCGGCAACCGGAACCCGATCTCGAACTTGGCCGGCAGGCCCTTGCCCCGGGCCAGGGCGATGAACAGGCTGTGGAAGTCGGTGCAGTTGCCCCGGCCGCTCCGGGACGCCCACAGGGCGTCCCCCCGGCCCCACCCCTCCCCGGACTTGTCGTACCGCAGGTGGCCGTCCACCACGTCGTACAGGGCCCGGCCGAGCTGTAACGGGTCCTCCGGCAGGGTGCGACCCGCCAGGAGGGCCAGGGGCGGGCCGCCCGCGGGCACGTTCGCGTCCGGCCGCAGGAAGAGGCCCGGGTCCTCCGCCTCCCCCGGTTCACCCGGCTGCCACGAGTCGGGTCCGACCGCCCGGCGCCGGACGCGGTACGTGAGGGCCAGGGGGACGGCCCCGGACGCGTCGGCGGCGGCCTCGACGTAGAGGACCTTGTTCCCGTACTTCGCCTCCCGACCCACCCGGACCGGGCCGGGCAGCGACCAGTCGGCCACGGCGACCACCTGGTCCCGGTCCGACGGCGGCACGGGCACCCACACGCGGGCGCGCCGGCCCGGTTCCAGGCCGACGACGCGGGCGCGGTAGGTGAAGAAGAACTCGCGGCTCCGCGGGGCAAAATCGGTTCCCCCTTCCGGCGGCCGGGGGGGGGCCGTGGCGGCCACCCGGCAGGCCCCCAGCACCGCCATGACGGCGACCACGGCGGCGAGACGGTGAACCATTCGCCCACCCCCTTCGGAACGAGGACCACACCGGCGGATCGCCCCGTCTGGACCGCCGGACCGGCGGCCGCATCACTCTCAACAGTCCTTCCCGTGGGCCGGCGGCTGACCGCCTCTGCCCTGGCCCATCATCTGCCCCATCACCTGCATCACGTCCGGCCCGGCCCCGACCTGGCCCATGCTGCCCCCGCCTTGGCCCATCATCTGCACCAGCTGCCGCATCATGTCCGGGTCCATCCCCCCCTGGCCCTGGCCGCACCCGCCCTGGCTCTGGCCGCCCCCGCCCTGACCCTTGCCGCCCATACCGCCCCCGCCCATCATTGGGCACATCATCCCCATCCCGCCTCGGCTCTGGCCACCCCGGCTCTGGCCGCCCCCGCCCTGGCCCATCATCATCTGCATCATCTGCCGCATCATGTCCGGCCCCATCCCGCCGCCGCCCTGGC
>JAIEQN010000651.1 GCA_019747685.1 Gemmataceae bacterium | reverse complement strand
ACCGGACCAACCCGGCCCTCCGGGCGTTCGACGCCTACGCCCTGGAGGCCCGGTTCCTGGACGGCCGCCGGCTCCTGGCGTCCGAGGTCCGGCGGCTGCCGGGGCCGGTCCGGGCGGCCGTCCTGCGGGCCGAGGCGGCGGACGCGGCCGACGAGTACCGGACCAACCCGGCCCTCCGGGCGTTCGACGCGGCCCGGCTCGAGGCCGGCCTGCTGGAGGTCCCGGCGTGACCGAGCCGATCGCCCGCGGGCGGGTCTGGGATGTCCAGTTCGACCCGCAGGTGGGGTCCGAGATGGCCAGCCGGCATCCGGCCGTCGTCGTCAGCTCCGACGCGGTCGGGGTGCTGCCGCTGCGGATCGTCGTCCCGATCACCGGGGCGGACTTGGTCCGGAAGCAGCGGCCGTGGCACGTCCTCCTCCAGCCGACCGCCGGGAACGGGTTGACCAAGCCGTCCGTCGCGGACACGTTCCAGGTCAAGTCCGTGGCGGTCGAGCGATTCGTCAAGTGCCGGGGCCAACTGACCGCCGAGGAGTTGGCCGAGGTACTCGCCGGCGTGGCGTTGTGCCTCGAACTCGGGGAGTAACCCCGACGGGCCGGGGGTGCCCGGGCCGGGTCCGTGAGGGGACCGTCCGGTCGGGTACGTCGATCCGCCGAGCGGCGGGAAATGATGCGGTTGCGACGCCGCCGGTCGATCCGTCCGCCGGCCCGGGGAACGACATCGCCCGGCTACCCCTTCCGCCGTTCCGGGCCGAAGAAGTTCCGCAGCCCGAGGTACAGGATCATCCCGATCGACCGGGCGGCCTCCTTCTTGTTCACCTTGCTCGCCCCGGCCCGCCGGTTCTCGAACACGATCGGCACCTCGCCCAGCCGGGCCCCGGCCTTGTGGCACCGCAACAGGACCTCCTGCTGGAACGAGTACCCGCGCGACCGGGTCTGCTCCAGGTGGGCCTGCCGCAGCGTGGCCACCCGGTAACACCGGAACGCCCCGCTGGCGTCCCTCACCGGCATCCGGAACAGGAACCGGACCAGGGCGTTGACCGTCTGGCTGATCGCCTTGCGGGCCAGCGGCCAGTTCTCGGTCCCCCCGCCGGCGACGTACCGCGACCCGATCATCACGTCGTGCCGGTCCATCCCGGCCACCAGCGCCGGCAAGTACCGCGGGGCGTGGCTGAAGTCGGCGTCCATGTTCTGGAGGTAGTCGTACCCGTGGTCCATCGCGTACCGCATGGCGGCCAGCGTCGCCGTCCCCAGCCCGAGCTTGCCCGGCCGGTGCAGGACGTGGACCCGCCCGTCGGCCGCGGCCAAGTCGTCGGCGATCCGCCCGGTCCCGTCCGGCGAGTTGTCGTCGATCACCAGGATGTCGGCCTGCGGGACGACCTTGTGGATTTCGGCGATCAGGGCGGCCAGGTTGCCGGCCTCGTTGTACGTCGCCAGCGACACCAAGAGCCGCGGCCCGGTCGGGGGGGTCAAGGCGGGGGCCTCCGGGGCGGGCGCCCGCAGCCCGGCCAGCCGCCCGGCCGGGGCCGGGGTGTCGGCCGGGAGCGGGTCGGCGGGCGGGGCGATCGGGTCGAGGGCGGCTTGCGGCACGGCGGGTTCCCTGCTTGCACGGGGGCACGGCGGACCCATACAGTCTACCCTATCGACCCCGCGGCGGCCGGTTTATGCCCGCCGCGGCCCGATTCGCCCGCCGCGAGAACCGCCATGCCGGCCACCCTCGATGTCTCCTGCCCGAACTGCGGGAAGTCGCTGAAAGTGCCGGCCGAGCTGGCCGGCAAGCGGGTCAAGTGCAAGGGGTGCGACGAGGTCTTCCCGGTCCCGGCCCCGAAGGCCGCGGCCAAGCCGGCCGCCGCCAAGCCGGCGGCGAAACCCGCCCCCAAGCCGGAGTCGGGGGCGAAGCCGCCCCCGCCCCCGCCGGCCGGGCCGAAGAAGCCGTTCCTGGACGACGACGACGAGGACGACGGCCAGGCCCCCAAGCCGATGGCCGTGCTCAAGGACGACGAGGAGGCCCGCTGCCCGTCCTGCGCCAAGGAGCTCGACCCGCCGGACGCCGAGATCTGCCTGAACTGCGGGTACAACAACCGGACCCGGCTGATGTCCGGCCAGCGGGTGGTGATCGAGAACGAC
>JAIEQN010000971.1 GCA_019747685.1 Gemmataceae bacterium | reverse complement strand
CGGAGCGTGTTCCTCCAGCTCGGCGGGAAGAACGACGGCGGCATCCTGCCGGTCGACAGCCTGCTCAACTGAGCCCGGCCCCGCCGGCCGGGAACGACCAACCCCGGCCGGCGGTTCGCTTCGCGCGGGCCACCGGCACGCCCGCCGTCTGGCTCATGGCCGGGCTACCGCTTCTTCATCGTCGCGGCCCCCGCAGGGGGACCGGGTCGTCTCCGGCCCGACGCCCCCCTCTCTTCAGCATCGGGGGCGGTGCCGCCCGCCTCCCTTGCCTGTGAGGCGTCACGGGTTCAAATCCTGTGGCGTTTACTCGATTTTTCCCGTTGCGCGGCGGGCTGCGTGTCCCCGCCGACCGCCCGGTCAGCGCCTCGGGGCTTGCCCGGCCCCGACCCGGATGACGGTGGTAATGGTCGCCCGCGGGTCGGCGCTGACGAACCCGACCCGGACCGCCGCCTTCTTCTCGTCGGCGGTGAAGTCGCCGCCGGTCGGGCAGACCACCTCGACCGGCTCCTCGACCGTCCGCCGGTGCCCGGACACCTCCAGCCGGACCGGCCTCCCCCCGGCCGTGTAGGTCAGGGTCGAGACCCCGTCCCGGGTCTCCAGGGTGTACGGCCCGCGGACCCACCAGTGGGTCTGGGCGGCCCGCACCCCGGCCGGGTCGGTCAGGGCCGTTTCCACGTCCCGGGCCTCGTTCTTGCCCCGGTTCTGGTAGATGGCCTGCCCGGCCCCCCGCCCCGGGGGGAGCGGCCGCTTGAGGTCGAAGGCGTCCACCACCGTCACCCGGGTCGCGGCCGGGTCGGCCTCGACCGTCCGGGTGATCGTCCCCAGGTCGGCCGGCTTGTTCCAGGTGGCCGAGGTCGGCGGCGGCCCGGCCGCCCGGCAGACGATCCGGGCTCCGCCCCCGGGCAGGGCCTCGGCCTTGGCCACCCCCCGGGACGCCCCGCCGGCGATCCCGTAGCCGAGGACCGAGTTCCAGCAGGCCCCGTGGACGGCACTCGACCCGTACCCGATCAGGTGGTCGACCACGTCCGCCCCGTCGACCCGCAGCCGGACCGCCCCCAGGCCGTACGTCTGGTGGTCCACCCCCACGTCCGGCTGGGTGTGGACGTGGAGGAGGGCGGTCTTGGTCCGGAAGACGGCCGACCCGCCCGCCTCGTACACCCCGGTTTCCAGGTCGAGCGGGGCCGGGTCGGCCTCCCCGACCCGGGGGTCGAACCCGTACCGCAGCGGCACGTCCAGGTAGAGCCAGAATTGGCTCGGGGCCAGCCCCCGGGTCAGGTCCCGGACGGCCCGCCGGGCCCGGGCCGCCCGCCCCGGCCCCAGCTCGTCGGCGTACCCGGCCGCCAGCACCCCGAGGACCGGCACCCACTTGTCGAGCTTCACCCGCCGCCGGTCGGCGGACTGGGCGTCCCCCCACCCGGCGTGGCTGCGGAGGTCCGGGGCGAGCGACCAGAGGAGGTAGTCGGCGACCTCCGGGGCGAGCCGGCGGACCTCCGGCCAGCCCTCCTTGCCGACCTCCAGGACGCCGGTCAGCAGCAGGTTGAGGGTCCCCAGGTTGTACTCCCACCCGGACTCGATCCAGTTCCCGCCCTTGGCCTTCTCGACGTACGAGACGACCGCCTCCCGCATCTTCGACACCGGCAGCTTGGCCCCGCGCGGGCCGCCCGGCCAGGTGTCGCCGAGGTAGTTCGTCCCGAGGGCCCGGTCGATGGCGGCCAGCCCGAGGTAGTGGCCGGTCGTCTCGTCCGAGTCGGCCAGCCGGGTGCCCCACCGGCGGTCCGGGTCCTTGCCGAGGATCAGCCCGGCCCACACCTTCAGCCCGTCGGCGATCGCCCGGTCGTCGGCCGGGTCGAGGTGCGGCCGGACGAGCCGGAAGGCGTTGGCCGCGTAGGCGGTGAACTCGCGGGTGGTGTTGCGGTTCCCGCCGCCGTCGACCACCCGGGCGACCACGGCCTTCACCCGGGTCCCGGCCTTGCGGGCGTAGGCCGGGTCCCCGGTCGCCCGGAACAGGTACAGGTTCCACTGGCCGTTGTCGTTGTAGACGGCCGGGGTGCCGTCCGGCTTGGCCGGCCGGTCGGCCAGGGCCTGGGCGTGGACCGCCCACGGGTGTCGGGCGGCCAACA
>JAIEQN010000619.1 GCA_019747685.1 Gemmataceae bacterium | reverse complement strand
TCGCCCTGGAGACCGGCCTGCGGCTGAACAAGGTGACGAACCTGGCCGACGACCTGGCCCTGAACCTGCGGGTGCCGAGCGTCCGGGTGGTGGCCCCGCTGCCCGGCCGGAACACGGTCGGCATCGAGGTGCCGAACGAGAACCGCCAGACGGTCCGGCTGAAGGAGCTGATCACCGCCCTGGCGGCGACCCCGAAGGTGCAGAAGTTCCGGCTGCCGATCTTCATCGGCAAGGACGTGGAGGGCCGGCCGCTGGCCTACGACCTGTCGGCCATGCCGCACCTGCTGATCGCCGGGCGGACCGGGACCGGCAAGTCGGTCTGCCTGAACACCGTCATCATCAGCCTGCTCTTGACCCGCCGGCCGGACGAGTGCCGGATGATCCTGATCGACCCGAAGAAGGTGGAGCTGAGCGACTACGCCAAGATTCCGCACCTGATGACCCCGGTGGTCAAGGACGAGAAGAAGGCCGAGGCGATCCTGGCCTGGGCGGTGGACAAGATGGAGGAGCGGTACGAGTGGCTGCACCGGGCCCGGGTCCGGAACATCGCCAGCTACAACGACCTGCCCTACGAGGAGATCATCCGCCGGGTGAACCCGGACAGCGAGGAGGAGCGGCGGGCGGTGCCCCGGTCGATGCCGTACATCATGATCCTGATCGACGAGGTCGGCGACCTGATGATGAAGATGAAGAAGGAGATCGAGGGGAACATCATCCTGCTCGCCCAGAAGTCGCGGGCGGCGGGGATTCACCTGATCCTGGCGACGCAGAAGCCGACGGTGGATGTCATCACCGGCCTCATCAAGTCGAACCTGCCGGCCCGGATTTGCTTCCAGGTGACCAATCGTTCTGATAGCGGGGTGGTGCTGGACGAGAAGGGCGCGGAGCGGCTGTTAGGCAAGGGCGACATGCTGCTCCTGCAAGACGGCACCCTGACCCGGGCGCAGGGGGCGTATCCCGACGACCGGGAGATCGAGCGGGTGGTCGATGCCGTGGCGACGGACACGCCGAACTACGACAGCGAGCTGCTGAACCTGAAGACCCGGGACCAGATGGAGGGCGGCGGGGGCGGGGGCTCGACCGGCGAGAAGCTCCGCGAACGGGACCCGGTGTACGAGCAGGCGGTCGAGGTGGTGATCCGGGAGCAGCGGGGGAGTACGTCGCTGCTGCAGCGGGCGCTGGGGATCGGGTACGGGAAGGCGTCGCGGCTGATCGACTACATGGCCGAGGACGGGATCGTCGGGGCGTTCAACGGGAGCAACGCCCGGCAGGTGCTGGTCACCCCCGAGGAGTGGCAGGCCCGCCGGGCGGCGGGGTGAAGTGGCATCGGTCGCCGTGGAGTTGCCGACAACCGGTCAGGCAGCACCCACGCCCAGGCCGGGGTTCAGGGAGCGATAGTACTGCCGCAGTTCCCGCTCCTCCGGCTCTGTCAACTCCCGGCCGCCGCCGATCGCGGGCTCCCACCACCCCCACCGCTCCAGGTGGGCCAACCAGTCCGCGAAGGTCACGCCGAGTACCAGCGACGACTCGATTGCGTACGGTCCGTCTCCCCCGGGCCCGGCTGCACTACCAATCGCAAGGATGGAGCCTGGTGGACACGACGGCGCGTCGAGGACGTACACGACCTTCTCGAAGAACATACCCGACCCGATCCGAAAGGCGGAGAAGTGCTCCCAGCCTTCGGGGATGTCGCTGACCGGGTCCACGTCCTTCCACCCGACCCGGCTGACCTCATCCAGTTTGGACAACCGCACCGGGCGGTCCCAACTGCTTTCCAGCCCGACCCCCTCGTACCGGGCGTAGAACTCGGCCAAGTCGGCCGGCAACTCGGGACGGTCCACCGCTCTAGGCACCGGAAGCCGAACGAACGGTTTCTGATCCATCTGCCACCCTCCCCAGCGCCCGGCCAAGATAGATGCGTCATGAGGCGCCGTGCCACGAGGCGGAAAAGCTACCTCGCGCGACATAGTCAGGATGGTTAGACAACCGGGCGTTCACACGCCCTGAACCTGAGTTCGAGACCAGCTTGCGCGGTTATTATGGGCTAGGCCGTGTTGACGAATCTACCCGATGCGGATGATGGTGAGGGCCAGGTGGACGAACCCGAGGAACGTCGCGGC
>JAIEQN010000849.1 GCA_019747685.1 Gemmataceae bacterium | reverse complement strand
CTGGCGACGGTGACGGAGCGGACCCGGGAGATCGGCATCCGCCGGGCCCTGGGGGCCAAGCGGCGGGACATCGCGGCCCAGTTCCTGGCCGAGACGCTGTTGCTGTCGTGCTGCGGCGGGCTGATCGGCGTGGGCCTGGGGATCGGACTGGCCTACGCGGTGTCGAACCTGATCGGGCTGCCGACGATCATCCGGCCGTGGGCCCCGGTGGTGGCGTTCGGGGTGTCGGTGCTGGTCGGGCTGGCGTCGGGGGTGTACCCGGCCCGGCGGGCGGCCCGGCTCGACCCGATCGAGGCCCTGCGGGTGGTGTGACCCCGGCCCGGGCAAATCCCGCCCGCGGCCCGAGGTCGTTACCCCGTCAGGCCGGCGGGGTGCCCGGCGGGCCGGGGGGCGTTTCGGGGAAGGTGACGCCGGCATAACTGTCGGCCAGCCGGACCCGGGCCGGGACCGACGCGAACACCAGCTCGGCGTCGAGCCCGAGGAAGTCGGACTGGGCCCAGGTGCCGTCGGCCTGCCGGACGTACCGGTCGACGGCCGGCTCGTCCTGGGCCACCAGGACGTACTCCCGAAGGGTCGGGATTTGCTTGTAGTGGCGGTACTTGAACACCCGGTCGTAGCTGGCGGTCGAGTCCGACAGCACCTCGATCAAGACGGTCGGGTTGAGGATGACATCTTCCCGGTCGCCGTCGTACTCCGGGTCGCCGCAGATCACCACGATGTCGGGGTAGGTGTTCAGACCGGTGGCCGCCACCTTCACCCGGGTGTCGCTGGTGGTGGCGAAGCACGGCCCGCCGGCGAGCTGGTTGCCGAGGTGGCGGGCGAGGTCGTCCTTGATGCGGTTGTGGGGGAGCTTGGCCCCGGCCATCGCGTACATCCGGCCGTCGTAGAACTCGCTCTTGACGGCGGCCGCCCGGTCCCGGGCCAGGTACTCGGCCTCGGTCAGCTTCGGCTTCGGGGCGGGCATCGCGGACACGGCGTCGCCTCCGGGGTCTGGCAGTCATCTTACCACCGGCTGGGCGTTCGTGACGACTCTCACGTCCGCGGCTGGTACAATGGCGGCGGACCCATCGGAGGCCGTCTGTGGAGCTGCCGATCCGCTTCCCGACCGAGCAAGAGGTGATCGACGACGAGGTCGCCCGGTTCCGGGCGCTGTCGCCGGCCGGCCGCCGGTCCTCGATCCGCGGGCTGCTGGCCGCCGGGCAGCGGATGATGCGGCTGTCGCCCCGGGCCGACCACCTCCGCCGGTACACCGCCGACCAGGAAGAGGCCGCCCGCCGGGCGTTCCGGGAGTTCGTGGCCGCCCATGGTGCCTGAAGCCGAACCGCTGGCGGACGACCTCCTCCGGGCGGTGGACCGGCTGGCCGACACGTTCCAGGCCCGGGTGTCCGGGGTTTAGTTCCCGGGCGATCGACGGCCGCCCTTGTGAAACGGTTCACAAGCGTCTCAACCACATCCGGCCGCACGGGTTGGAAATTCGCCACACAATTTCCTTGCGTTGCACCGGCGGGCGGTTAACCTCATGCGGGTCGGCTCAACCCCCCTCTCCCCGAGAAGCCCTCCCGTGTCTCGTCCCGCCCACCCCGCGCGCCGGTCCTGCGCCCGCCTGTCCGTGACCCTCCTGGAAGACCGGGTGGTGCCCGATGGCCGGCCGCTGCCGTTCCCGACCTTCTACCTGGCGGCGGACACGGGTCACGCCCCGGTGGTCAAGGCCTACGACGCCGAGCACGGGACGCTGAACTTCGAGCGGACCGTCTACGACCCGGCTTTCCTCGGCGGGGTCCGGGTGGCCGCCGGCGACTTCACCCAGGACGGCTTTCCCGATGTCGTGGTCTCTCCCGGCCCCGGGGGCGGGCCGAACGTCCGCATCTTGGACGGGAAGTCGGGCGAGCAGGTCGCCGGCCCGCTCGGCAGCTTCTGGGCCTACGCCCCGACGTTCACCGGCGGGGTCCACGTCGCCGTCGCCCTGGTCGACGGGGACGGGGTGCCGGACGTGGTGACGGCGGCCGGGACCGGCGGCGGGCCGCACGTCCGGGTGTTCTCCGGGGCGACCGGTGCCGTGCTGGCCGAGTTCTTCGCCTTCGACCCGGACTTCCTCGGCGGGGTGACGGTGGCGGC
>JAIEQN010000726.1 GCA_019747685.1 Gemmataceae bacterium | reverse complement strand
CCCCGCCGGCGGGGGCGGCCGGGCCGGCCGCCCGGGCCGGCCGGCCCTCGACCGGCACGATCGTCCGGCCGACGACGTGCAGGACGACGAACATCATCCCCAGGGCCAGCGGCATCATCAGGTACCCGGCCCAGTCGTGGAAGAACTCCCGGGCCGCCTGCCCCTGGTTGTACTCGAACAGGATGCCGGTGACGGTGATCCGGACCACGTTCGCCGCGACGGCGATCGGCAGGGCCGACAGGAGCACCGCCACCCGCTGCGGCCACCCCTTGGTCAGGATGACCACCGCCACCGCCAGGGCCAGGAAGGTCATCAGCATGCTCAGCCCGCTGCACGCCGCCGCCACCTCCAGCTTGTTCGCCGCGTCGGACAGGAGGATCGTGTTCCCCTGGGAGACGGCCGGGATGCCGACCGTCTGGAGGATGAACGTACTGGCGATGGTGGCGACCTGCTGGAGCCGCCCGCCGAGCATCGTCTGGAGCCGGAACGGCAGCGGGATCATGAACGCCAGGAACAGCACCGCCGGCCAGGCCCACCGGACCGCCCCGCGGCCGCCGCACGCCGCCACCAGGCCGAACAGCACCACCAGGAGCGACCCGGAGTCGAGGATCGGCTGGTAGGCGAAGTGCCCGGCCAGCCGCAGCCCCGCCCCGAGCAGGACGATCCCGACCCCCCACCACCGGGGCGTCAGGTCGGCCCCGGCCAGCAGCTTCTGCCGGCTCCAGAGCAGGTAGCCCGAGAACAGCGGGACCAGGAACCCGTGGGAGTACTGCGGGTCGTTGGCCCACCGGTCGACGATGTCGGCCAGGGTGGTCCAGTACGCCCACACCGTCGCCCCCAGCCCGACGGCCAGGGCGGTGAACAGCCGGGTTTCGGACGCGGAGCGGGTCATCGGGCGAACTCGCGGGGCGGTCGGGGGAGGGAGTCGGGGCGGGTCGGCCGCGCGGCTAGCCGCCGGCCGGCCGGGGGGTCGGGCCGGACCGGGTTCGGGGCGGTCCGCAGGAAAGCAACAACCTTGCCGCCCGCCCGGAGCGGGTCGCGGCCCGGGACGAGCGGGGCCGACCGGAACGGCGTCGGTGAGGGGGTTCGCACGCTGCGTATCTCGGGACGGCCGCCCGAAGACCGGCCGTCCGTGCTGGGAGTCAGGGTGTCGTCGCGTACCGAGAGAGTTAGTACTTTAAACGGCCGAGGACAAGCAACGCAACAGCGGATCACACTTCTTGTACAGAATTTCGCTAGAATCCATACTTTCCTCCCGGCCGGACTCAGGCCCGGCGTGAATCCCACGCCCGACCCAGGATACCAGGTCCCCCGACCCGGCACCGTCAGAATTTTCGCTGCTCCAGTCCCCGACGCCGTCACCGAACCGCCGACCATGATCGCCCGACGGGCGGACGGTGAATGTTCGGCGGGGCCTGGCATCAAGTCCTGTCCGATCCCGTCGCTTGTCGGTACTCGTATTCCCTCCCCGGGCCGGGACGCTGCCCGCCGATTGCTACGGGCACCGCACGCGGGTGTCAGCGTTGACGTTCGCGGTCGGCAACGGCGGCCGGGCTTCACGGGGTTGGTTCTGGGTGGTCAGGGACCGGCGGCGAGTTCGGCGTGAAACCTGCAACGGCTGTCCGCCCCCGGGCCGCGACGCCGTTTATCCCTCCAGGACTCCGGTCCTGATTCGGTCGGGCGTCCGTCGGCCCGGTGGCACAGGCGTTCTTGCCTGTGCGGCCCCGAGAGTACAGGCGAGATGCCTGTGCCACCGGGCGTACTCAGCAGAGGAGTGGAGCTAGTGGGCGAGTTCGTGCCGCACAATAATCCGAAGGATCGGCACATTTCCCTTGATGCCGCCGCCGGCCGCCCGTTACAACTAGTCCCACCATTCCCATCCGCCCGGTGGCGGCGGCCGGCCATAATTCCCGGCCCGCCACCCGTCCGCCTCGCCCGCCCTGCCCGTCCCGGGCCGACGGGCGGTCGTTTCGGGAACCGTGCCCGTGCCGTGACCGTCCCAGACATCCCGAGGAAGGCCGTGATGCACCCGCCGCGCCCCGGACCCGACCACGCCCCCCCGCGGGGGCGGACCGCCGCCTGACCCGCCCCGGCCCGGGAAGGGCCAGCCCC
>JAIEQN010001143.1 GCA_019747685.1 Gemmataceae bacterium | reverse complement strand
TAGCAGCAAGCCGAGCCGGGATGTGAGGATGCGGCCGAACGGCCGGATTTGTGTCGGGTTGCATCCCCGGCCTGAAGGGCCGGTTCCGTCAGCCCGGGTCGGAGGCCCGGGTCTTTATCGGGACCGGCCCACGCACACGGCCCGCCCCACGTGACCCAGGCCCCTGGCCTGGGCTGACGGAACCGGCCCTACAGGCCGGGGGCGCGGGCCCGCTCGACCGGCCATCGCCCGAGGAGGACATACATCCCCGCCGGTACGAGGACGAGCCACCCGAGCATGACGAACAGCCGGGCGGCCCGGTTCGGCCGACCGCGGGTGAGAGCGACGAGGAGCCCGGACGCCGCGGCGAACATGGCGGACGAGGTGAGCCAGCACCGGGCGAGGCGGCCGCCGTCCGCCACGCACAACAGGAACAACCAGACGAGGAGCTGGCAGACCGCCGGGAAGACCCAGAAGTCGTTCGCGCCCGTGAGCCGGGGCGAGGAGTCCGGGTTCACGACGGGCCTCCCCACCCGACCGGGGGGACCGCCGCGCCGGCCACCTCATCCAGGATGGCACCGTCGAGGAACTTCTGGCGGGTCGGGTCGAACGTCACCCGATCGACCGGGACCGAGCCGAGCCGGCAGACGGCCGAGTCGCGGAGCAGTGTCCAGTCGGTCGGCAGGTTTTCCTCGTGGGTGTCGGGCGGGAGCAGGAAGACTTCGTACTCGTCCGGGTAGTCGTCCAACTCGACGCTGAACGGGCAGTTGAACAGGAAGACTTGGCCGCCCCGGCGGACGAGGATGATCCGCGGCACGTCGTGGTAGCCGCGGTAGCTGAACGGAACCCAGTCGGTCATCGGTTAAACCCCCTGGTCGATCCGCTGCCTCCGTGGCACCGGGTTCGGGGCGAGTTCGGAGAACACCGTCGGCCCGGGCTCGGTGACGTGGGCGTGCTGGTTGTTCATTGTACCACGGGGCGAGGGCTGCGGGACCCACTCGACGACCCCGCCGGCGGCGCGGATCGCACCGGCGGTCGTGGCCCGGAGTTGTCCGTGTTGGACGCCGCACCCGGCGGCTTCGAGCGTCGGGCCGACCGAGGTGGAGAAGACGGTGCCGGGCGGGGGAAGGGGCTTGGTGCCGCCCCGGACCACGACGTACTCGTCCGGGATCACGGTTCTCGGGTCGGCCCCGGCCGCGACGGCCCGCTCGAACTGGTCGCCGCACGGGTGGGGGAACACGGCTCACCCCGCCCGCCAGGTGGTCCCGCCGGGGCGGTCTTCGAGGGTCACGCCCAGCTCGGCCAGCCGCTTGCGGATCAGGTCCGTCTGGTCGAACAGCGGCTTCTTGAGCGGGTTGTCCTTAGCGGCGGCCTTCGCCTGGTCCCGGAGGTTGCCCCGTAGGTCGATCAGCAGTTGCATGAGCCCGGACACAAGCTGGTCGTCGCCGCCGAGGGTCGGGGCCGGGGCCGCCAGCGTCAGCCCGAGCAGCCCGGCCATCTCCTTGACGACCCCCGCCCCCTCGGCGAAGTCGGTCCGCACCGGCGTCCCCTTCGACGCCCCCGGGTCCTCCAGCTTGTGCTCGTCGGCCCGCTTGTTCAAGTCGCGGACGAGGTCGAACAACACCCCGACCGCCCCGCCGGTGTTGAAGTCGTCGTCCAGGAAGTCCTGGAACCGCTGCTGGACCTTGACGAACCGCATGGCCATCGTCCGGGCCGCGCTCCCACCGGCCGCCTTCAGGTCCGCGAACGGCGTCCCCGTCACCCGCCCCACCCGCTCGGCGAACCGGAGGAACGTCTCGTGGGCCGACTTCGCCGCCAGCATGTTGTCGGGGAGCGGCCGCCGCTGCCCGGTCTCGTCGTTCGTCCAGTTCCCCATCTCGATCGGCGACCGGTAGTGGGTCTGGAGGATGAAGAAGCGGATGGCGTCGCCGGACATGTGCGGCAGGGCGTCGGCGACGTTGACTACGTTCCCGACCGACCCGGCCATCTTCTCCTTGCCGAGCCGGAGCAGCCCGTTGTGCATCCAGACCCGGGCGAACGGGACGCCGTTGGCGCTCTCGCTCTGGGCCAGCTCGTTCTCGTGGTGGGGGAACTGGAGGTCGAGGCCGCCGCCGTGGATGTCCAGGGTGT
>JAIEQN010000099.1 GCA_019747685.1 Gemmataceae bacterium | reverse complement strand
CGCCGGCGCGGCCGGGGTGCCGGTGCCGCCGGGGGCGACGACCGTCACCTCGGTGATGACCTCGCCCCTCTCGACCTTGTTCACCTGCTCGGGGGTCAGCCCGAACACCTGGAGCTGGCGGCGGCCCCCGTTGAGTTGGGTGGTCAGCCGGTCCACCACGTTCTGCTGCCGGAGCAGCTCGGCCTCGGCCCGGGTGCCCTTCTTCACCAGACCCGCGATCAGGTCTCGCTCGACGTTGGCCAGTTCCAACTCCTTGGCCGTCTTGACGAGGTCCGTCTGGGCGCTTTGAAGGAACTCGCTGGCGAGCTGGATCGTAAAGAGCGGGTCGCCGGCCTTGACCGTGTCCCCGGGCCGGGCCTTGATGGCGGTGACGACGCCGGCGACCTTCGAGGTCACGCCCCGGTCGGTCTCCCCGGGCCGGTCCACCACCACCCCCGGGATCAGCTTGGTCCGCCAGTACTCCTGGGGGGCGAGGGTGTCCACGTCTAGGCCGAGGTTCTTCTGGGCCTGCGGCGAGAGCTTGACCCGGTCCCCCTTCGGGGCGTGGTCGTGCCCGCCGTGGTCGTGCCCGGCGTGGTCGTCGGCGGCACCCCCGCCGTGCCCGCCCCCGGATTTGGCGGCCTTTTCGGGGAAGACGAGCGGCACCCACCGGTCCTGGGTGCGGTAGCCGGCGTACCCGACGCTGGCGAGGACGGCGAGGGTGACGACCGGGGAGACGAACCTGCGGAGCCTCATGACACCCTCGGGTGTTCGGACGCGCGGCCGCGGGGCGACCCGGGCGGACTCGGAACGTGAAACGGTGGGGACGGACGGACCGACGGCGCGACCGCCGTGCCGTCGCAACGGGCCGGAAGTGGAGGGCTAGATGCGCAGGGATAGCAGCGAAAGGTAGAGCGGGACGGGGCCGGCGGTCCGGTGCCCGGGCCGGGCCGTGACGTGCTGGCAGGCGTGACCGGGCGGGCCGGATTCGGACGGAGCAACGACGCCCAGATCGGCGGTCGGCTCCGCAGCCCAGGTCGGAGCCGTGGCCGAAGCGACCGGGCGGGGGTTGACCGCTGGGCAGTCGCGGTCGTGACGGTCCGGGGAAGCCGGGGGCTCGGCGGTCCGGTCGGCGTGAGCGCGGGCGGCCGCGGTCGCGCCGCCGGCAGATGGTGTCGGGTGCTGACAGCCGCACCCGGTCGCGTGCCCGGTGTCGGAAACCGTCGTCGGTTCGGCCGGGGCCGTCGGCGTGCCGGACGCGGCGCAGGTACAGGCGTTGGCCGGGATCGGCCCGGCCAGCATCAGCACCGCGATCAGCAGCCGGACCGCCATGAGCAACCCCTTCGACCACGGCTATTATCCGCCGGATTCGCCCGGAGTCAATCCGAAGGTCACTTCCCGCCGTCTTTGGGCACCGGCTTGGGGGCCGGGAGGGTCGGCAGCAGCACCGGCCCGGCCCCGGGGCCGGGCGGCTTCGGCGGTGGCCCCGGCCAGAACTCTTCCAGCACCAGGGCCGACAGCTCGGCGGCCGCCCGCCACGCCTCCCCGAGGGCCCGGTTGTACTCCAGCCGGGCCTCGGCCACCGCCCGCTGGGCCTGGATCACCCGCAGGTACTCGAACTGCCCGCCCTTGAACGCCTCCCGCGCCAGGTTGTACGTCTCCACCGCCTTCGGCAGCAGGTCGGCCCGGTACCGCTCGGCCAGCTCCAGGGCCGCCGCGTACGTCCGGTACGCGACCGCCACCCGCTCGGCCAGGTCGTTCTCGACCCGCCCAACCTCCTGCACCGCCATCCCCAGCTCGGCCCTCGCCGCCCGGATGTTCCCCTGGTTGCGGTTCCACACCGGGATCGGGGCGGACAGCCCGAACTGGCCGTCGTGCGACTGGTTCTGGTACTGCCGGATGTACCCGGTGTAGACCGTGACGTTCGGGATCGGCTCGACCTCGGCCCGGCGGACGGCCACCTGCGCCCGGTCCACCCCGACCCGGGCCGACCGCACCTCGGGGTGCGACGCCAGCACCGTGTCGACCACCTGTTGCGGGTCGTACCGGGGGACCACGTCGAACGGCCCGGCCGGCTCGCCGACCGGCAGCCGCGGGTCGCCGACCACGGCCGCCACCCGGGCCCG
>JAIEQN010000830.1 GCA_019747685.1 Gemmataceae bacterium | reverse complement strand
CGAGCGGCAGGCGGACGACGAACTCGCTGCCCGTCCCGGGGCCGCCGCTGTGGGCCGTCACCCGCCCGCCGTGCAGCCCGACGATCGCCCGCACCAGGGTCAGACCGACCCCCAGCCCGCCGTCCGCCCGGTCGAGGGTGTCGTCGGCCTGGACGAACAGGTCGAACGCCCGGGCCAGCAGGTCCGGGGACATGCCGACGCCGGAGTCCCGGACCCGGACGACCGCCTCGCCGGCCTCGGCCCCGAGGGCGTACCACACCTCCCCGCCGGCCGGGGTGTACTTGGCCGCGTTGGTCAGCAGGTTGACCTGGACCTGCTGGAGCCGGGCCGGGTCGCCGAGGACGGGGAGGGGGCCGCCCGGGCGGGCGACGGTCAGCCGCAGCCGCCGGTCGTCGAACGCCCGCCGGACCTCCTCCAGCACGTCCCCGACGACGGCCCCGAGGTCGACCGCCGCCCGCCGGACCTCGATCTTGTTCTGGGCGATCCGGGCGACGTCGAGCAGGTCGTCGAGCAGCCGGGCCATGTGCCGGGTCCGCCGCTCGATGACCGAGAACCACTCGGCGGCCAGCGGGGACCCCGTCCCGACTTGGGCGATCACCGCGGTGGCGTTCACCACGGCCGCCAGCGGGTTCCTCAGCTCGTGGGACAGGACGGCCAGGAATCGGTCCCGCTGGGCCACCGCCTCCCGGGCGTCCCGCTCGGCCCGCTTCAGGGCGGTCACGTCGGTCCGGATGCCGCCCAGCCCGGTGACCGCCCCGGCCTCGTCCCGGATCGGGAACATGATCGACAGGTAGGTGTGCGGGCCGTCCGGGTGGGGGATGACCACCTCGGCCTCGTCCGGGGCCTGGGTCCGCAGCACCCGGGCGTCCTGGGCCACCAGGGTGTCGGCCACCGCCTTCGGGAACAGGTCGTGGGCCGCCTTCCCGACCGGGTCGCACCCGACCAGCCGCCTGAGCGCCTCCCCGACCAGCAGGTACTTCCCGTCCACGTCCTTGATGAACAGCCAGTTGGGCGAGTTCCGGAGGATGCCGGCGAGTTGCTCGTCCTTCCGCCGGGCGGCGGCCTCCGACTCCTTGACCCGGCCGATGTCGATCAGGGTGAGGACCACCCCGGCGACCGCCCCGGCGGCCCGGTACGGGAGCACCCGGAGGAGGAACCACCGGCCCCGCCGGTCCCGGACCTGCCGCTCGACCGGGGCGCCGTCCGCCAGGACCGCCCGCAGGTCGTCGAGCAGCCCGGGGTGGTCGATCGCGGGGGTGAAGTGGTCGATCCGCCGGCCGACGTCCTGCGGCAGCAGGCAGAACGCCTCGGCCACCTTCGGGGTGAACTTGCGGACGCACAGGTCGCGGTCGAGGAAGACGGTGTGGACCTCGGTGCTGGCCAGCAGGCCCTCCATGTCGGCGGTCAGCTCGGTCAGCTCCTCGATCTTCTTCTGGTACTCGCCGTTGACCGTGTACAGCTCCTCGTTGACCGAGTGCAGCTCCTCGTTGGTGCTCTGGAGCTCCTCGTTCGACGCGGTCAGCTCCTCGTTCGTGGCCTGCAGCTCCTCGTTGCTCGTCTCCAGCTCCTCGATGGTCGCCTGCAAGCTCTCCTTGGCCGACCGGAGGTCGGCCTCGAGCGACAGGACGTGCTCCCGGGACGCCTCCCCGAGGTCCATCTCGCGGGCGGCCGCCGGGGCGGCCGGGCCGCCGGCCTCGGCCAGGGTGATCAGGGCGTAGGTGTCGGCCGACCGCTTGGCCCGGACCGGCTTCACCCGCACGTCGACCACCCGGTCGCCGTCCGGCAGGCGGACGGGCAACCCCTTGAACGTGACCGGGACGAACTCCCCGAGGGCCCGCGGCAGGGCCCCGGCCAGGACCGGCCGGAGCTCGGGGCGGACGGCGTCCAGCACGTCGGCCGAGAACCAGCCGTCGCGGGGGTCGAGGAACCGGCTCGCCCCGGCGAACGTGCGGACGACCTGGCGGCGGTCGTCGGCCAGGATGGCCGGGGTCAGGCACTCGTCCAGGAGCATGTCCAGGACGGCCGTGAGCGGGGCGTCGGGCGGGGCGGCCGCCGCCCCGGCCGGGCGGTCGCCGGGTGCCACGAGGGCGTGGGCGGCGAGC
>JAIEQN010000541.1 GCA_019747685.1 Gemmataceae bacterium | reverse complement strand
CCGGCCAGCTCCAGGGCCCGGTTGGCGATCACCTCGTTGGCGTTCATGTTGGTCTGGGTGCCGCTGCCGGTCTGCCAGACCCGCAGCGGGAAGTGGGCGTCGAGCTTCCCGGCGATGACCTCGTCGCAGGCGGCGACGATGCACCGGACCCGCTCGGCGGCCGGCACGCTGACGACCTTCCCGCCCTTGTCCGTCCGCTCCTGGAACATGCCGAGGTCGCGGTTGACCAGGGCCGACGCCTTCTTGAGCACCCCGAACGCCCGGACGACCGGCCGGGGCATGGTGTCGGCCCCGATGGCGAAGTGGACCAGGGACCGGGCGGTCTGGGCCCCGTAGTACCGGTCGGCCGGCACCCGGATCGGCCCCATGCTGTCGGTCTCGGTGCGGTACTCGGGCATCGGCGGGGCCTCGGGTCGGGGCTCGCGGGGGAGGGGGCGGGGCTATTGTAAGGCGGGGCCGGGTCACCGCTCGTCCGGCTCGACCCACTTGGTCGTCGGGGCCGGCGGGGTGTACGCCGCCAGCCGGTCGAGCAGGTCGGGAACGGAGTCGGAGACGAGCAGGAGGTCGCGGTGCTTCGGCTTGAGCAGTCCGGCCGCGACGACGGAATCAAGCCAGCGGAGGAGGGGCGAGAAGAAGCCGTTCACGTCCAGGAGGCCGACCGGCTTGCGGTGGATGCCGAGCTGGCCCCAGGTCAAAATCTCGAACAGCTCGTCGAGCGTCCCGAACCCGCCCGGCAGGGCGACGAAGGCGTCCGCCCGGTCGGCCATCAGGGCCTTCCGCTCGTGCATCGTCCGGACGACGATCAGCTCGGTCGCCTCGGCGTAGGCGATCTCCTTGGCCGACAGGGCCTCGGGGATCACCCCGACCACGGTGCCGCCGGCGGCCGTGACGGCCGTGGCCGCCTCGCCCATCAGCCCGACCCGGCCGCCGCCGTACACCAGGGCCAGGCCCCGCCGGACGAGTTCCCGGCCCAGGCCCCGGGCGGCCGCCGCGAAGTCCGGGTCCGCCCCCGCCACCGACCCGCAGAACACGCACACCGTCCTCATGGGATTCAGCCCCCGCCCGGCGACCTACTCCCGGCCGGCCACCTCTCGCCGGGCCTCAACCTGCGGTCGGAGCCATCGCCGGGGGTTAAAATTTCTTGCCACACCCAGCCGGCCGAATCATAATGTCCGGCAGCCCGAACGCCGATCTCACCGGTGAGATCGGCGTTCATCGGGGCTTCGGGGGTATCCATCCATGCGTCGCCCGTGTTTCGCCCTGGTGGTCCTGTTGGCCGGCGCCGGCACGGCCGCCCGGGCCGACTTCCTGATCGGGATCGGGGACATCGACGGGTTCGGGTACGGGGACGCCCCCGGGTTCCACGCCGCCAACGGCGGGCTGGCCAACCCGCTCGGCCACGCCGTCATCGGCAGCGGCGACTTCCTCCCGGACATCAACCGGAACGGGAGCACGGCCACCGGGAGCAACGACGAGTTCGACTTCCGGTCGGCCGCCGAACTCGCGAACACCGCCGTCCGGCTCGGGGCGGGGGTGACGAACACCGGCACACTCGGGTCGAAGTTCACCGACATCTCCCTGGCCCGGACCTACGACGCCCGCAGCGACGCCGGCCGGGTCCTGATCGGCGGGAACCCGAACGACGGGCTGGTCCGCGGGGCCGGCGGGCCGTTCCCGGACGGGGACTCGGACGCCCTGCCGAACCAGCCCGGGTTCGAGTTCCGGTTCGACATCGACAAGGCGGCCATCGACCCGTCCGCCCCGGTCTTCTTCAACCTGATCTTCGGCGACTACGACGTACTCCCGGCCCGGATCGTGGTCACCTCGGCGGACGGGACCCAGCGGGTCATCGCCGTGCGGCAGCAGATGAACGGGGCCGGGGAGGACGGGCTGATCCAGGCGGCGACGGCCGACCTCGCCTTCGGCGAGGTGTTCACCGACATGGGGGCCTTCTACCGGGGGTTCCTGGATGTCGACTTCGACGCCCCGAACGAGCCGTACACGGCGTTCGACTACGTCGAGCTGAGCGGCACCCCGTTCGTGGCCGCGGTGCCGGAGCCGGCGAGCCTGACCCTGGCCGGGGTCGCCGGGGCGGTCGT
>JAIEQN010000867.1 GCA_019747685.1 Gemmataceae bacterium | reverse complement strand
ACCCCGGTCTCGCCGACGGCCAGGCCCCGCTGCGGCATCCCGCCGCCCTCGAAGCTGTTGCCGCCCGGGCTCGGGTCGGTGGTCAGCACGAAGTCGAACTGCCCGAACGGGGCCCCGTTGACCGCGTCCGGGCTGGGGACCGGGTCCGGGAAGAGCTGGAAGTTCTCCCCCGGGACGGCCGGCGGGTTGGGGTTCAGGGTGGCCCCGGTGATCAGGTCGTCCGGGTTGTTGAACACCACGGCGGTGATGTACCCGCCGTTGGCCGCCGGGCTGGTGTTGGTGATCGTGATGGTCAGGGTGGCCGAGTTCGCCCCGGTCGGGGTGACGACGATCGACCCGGTGAACGCCCCGAGGGCCTCGGTGTTCGGGGTGGTCGGGCCGCCGAAGATCGGGCCGGCGACGGCCGGGCTGACGGCCGCGGCCAGGCCGGCCGCGACCGCCAGGGCGGAGAGGGTTGAACGAAGCACGGCATCTCCCGATGCGAGTCATTGAGGACGGGGGGCCAGGCCGACCCTGCCCCGCGGCGCCATTAGCACATCAATCTAACGGGGGGGGAGACTGTTTCTAGGTCAAAGTCGGCAAAATGCGAAAATTCGGCCGTGGGTATTAATCGTGCCGGCGGGGTTCAGGTGTCGCGTGAAGAGGGGAGGAGAATTACACGCTATAGATTGATAAGATGATAGTAATCAAAAACGACCTGATAACACCTGACGGCTGCGGGTGGTGCGGCCGCGGGACTTCAGGAGGCGGGGCCGGTCGGGTGGGCGGACGGGGTCCGCCAGGTCCGCCGAGGCTCACGCGGGGGAGGGCGGCGCGTGGGCCTCACCCCGCCTGCGGCGGACTTCCGCCCACCCTACGGGGCCGGGTTACGCGAACAGCTCGCGGACCGTCTCGCCGTGGTCGAGGATTTCCAGCGGCCGGCCGTCGGGGGTATGAATCTGCTTCCGCGGGTCGATGCCCAGGGCGTCCAGGATGGTGTACGCCACGTCCGCCGGGGCGACCGGCCGCTGGGTGGCGTAGGCCCCGTGCTTGTCCGTCTTGCCGAGCACCAGCCCGGGCTTCACCCCGGCCCCGGCGAACAGCATCGACCCGGCCGGCCCCCAGTGGTCCCGGCCGGCGTCCTTGTTGAGCTTCGGCGTCCGCCCGAACTCGCCCATCACCACCAGGAGGGTGTTCTCGAACGTGCCCCGGCTCGACATGTCCTCGACCAGGGCCGACACCGCCCGGTCGAACTCCGGCAGCTTCCTGTCCAGGTTGTCGAAAATCTTGGCGTGGTGGTCCCACCCGGCGTAGTTGACGGTCACGAATCGGACCCCGGACTCGACCAGCCGGCGGGCCAGGAGCATCGACTGGCCGGCCGTGGTCCGCCCGTACCGGTCGCGGAGGGCGGCCGGCTCGCGGTCGACGGCGAACGCCGTCCGGGCCTCCGCGGACAGGACCATCTGCCGGGCCTTCCGGTGGAACTCGTCGTAGGTGGCGACCTGGTCGTTCCCCTCGACCCGGGCGGCGAGGCCGTCGACCGCCTTCAGGAGGGTGTCGCGGCGGGCCGTCTGGCGGGGGGTGGTGCCGTCGGCCGACAGGTCCTGGACCCGGTAGTTCGGCTGGTTGGGGTCGCCGGCCTTGAACGACTCGAACCGCCCGCCCAGGAAGGCGCTCTTGCCCAGCTCCCAGGTGAACGACGGGTTGCGGGGGACGGCCACGTAGGGGGGTAGCGTCCCGGTGAACCCGGTCTCGTGGGCGACCACCGCCCCGACCGCCGGGTAGTCGCCGAACGGGGTGCCGAACCGGCCGGACAGGACCCAGTTGGTGGCCGTCTCGTGGTGGTCGTTGGTGTGCGAGCCCGACCGGACCAACGCCACCTTGTCCAGCGCCCGGGCCAGGAGCGGCAGCTTCTCGCCGACCCGCAGCCCGGGGATCACGGTGGGAATCGTGCGGTACTGGCCGCGGATGTCGTCCGGGGCGTCGGGCTTGGGGTCGAAGGTGTCGTGGTGGGACAGGCCGCCGCCGAGGAAGACGAGGACGACCGACTCGGCCCGGGCGGGCCGGGCCGGGCCGGCGGCCGCCTCGGCCCGCAGGAGGGCGGCGGCCCCGAC
>JAIEQN010000505.1 GCA_019747685.1 Gemmataceae bacterium | reverse complement strand
GGCCGGCCCGCCCCGTCCGGCGCCGGTCCCGCCGCCGGTGCCGGCGGTCGCGGTCCGCTCGACGGCGGCGACCTACCGGCCGCTCGGGACGTGGTACAAGGAGGTCCCCGGGGCGGTTCTCGCGCTGACGTTCGGCGACGGGCTGACTGTCACCTCGACGCAGGACTACGGTAACGGGCCGGTTGTCTCGACGATCACCGCCGACTACGCGGTCACGCCGGGCGGGACGGTCCACGGGGTCGTCACCGGCACGGACGCCGACACGGCCGGGAACCAGGCCGCCGACCCGTGGAACCACGCCACCCTGGCCGCCCGGCTCCAGGAGGGCGTTGACCAGGCCTTCGCGTTCCGGTGCCGGCCGACGGCGGGCGGCCTGATGGTCAGCAACACTACGTTCCAACTCGCCATCAAGGACGGCGGGGACCCGCCCGGTTGTACGTTCGACGGCCGGTACACCTTCGCCCCGGACGGCAAGGTTCCGGCCCCGAAGCCGGCCACGGTGGCGAAGACCGCCCCGCAGGTCGTGCTCCCGCCGGCCCCGGCCGTGTACGCCCAGCCGGTCGTGGTCGAGTCGGCCCCGCTGCCGGTCGCGTGCCCGCAGCCGGCCGTGGCTGCCGTCACCTACGCGGTCCCGCCGCTCCCGCCCATCCCACCGCTGCCGTCAACGACGGTGATGGTGGCTCCGGCCGCCCCGGCGGTGGCCGTCGGCCGGACGAACGGGCTGCCGGTCGGGACGTGGTTCCGGGAGGTCGGGCCGGTCCGGATGACGCTCGCCGTCCAGGACGGCACCCTGTCACTTACCACCACGATGACCGCCGAGGTCGAGGGGAAGTCGATTACCCAGGGGCTCGTGGTCACGGCCGACTGCTACACCACCCGGGACGGGTTGGTCGGGGTGGTGACCGGGGCCGACGTGGTGTTCGAGGGCGAACTACCCGCCGGACTGGCGGCCGAGGTGGCGAAGGGGATGGCCGAGGTCGGCAAGATTCAGAAGGCGCTGGCCGACAAGCCGTTCGCCCTGTCCTGCCGGGTGGTCGACGGGTGCCTGATGGTCGGCAACGTCCGGCTGGCGGTCCCGAAGCTCGACGGCGGGGCGTTCGACGGGCTGGAGGACGGCAGCCTGATCGCCGGGCGGTACAAGCCGGCCGGGGAGAACGGCCCGCCGACGCAGCAGGCGGTGAAGGTCGTCGAGGAGACGACGCTCAATGCGACCCTACCGAGCCCGCGGTATCTGGAGCACCACCCGCCGTACTTCGCCCCGGACCCGTCCTTCCCGCTCCCGCGGGAGCTAGCCGCCCAGACCGAGGTCGTGCCGGCGTGTGCCGTCGCTCCGGAGCCGCGGGAGGTGGTCAAGGCGGCCGCGTGCGAACACGTCTGCCCCGCGGCCGGGGTGTGCCCGGCAGGGGTCCGGGCCTGCGTGGAGGGGCCGGCCCGGATGACCCTGGCCGACGTGATGACCCTGGCCAAGGCCGGGCTCGGGGACGAGGTGATCGTCACCCAACTCCGCCTCACCGGCAGTACCTTCAGCCTGACCACGGCCGACCTGGTGGCCCTGAAGCGGGCCGGGGTGTCGGACCGGGTGATCGTGACCATGCAGATCGGGGAGGACGACCAGCCCCAGCACCTGACGCCGGAGCGCATCCACGGCGGGGTGTCGTACTCGGCCGACCCGAACGTCCGGGTGGAGTGCCTACTGGACGCCTCGGCCGACCTGCGACAGGCCAGCGAGCAGAGGCTCTGGTTCTACAGCCACCCGGTCTACCTGGGAACGGACTGGTTGTATGGAGGATTCAGTTCCGGCATCGGCCCGTGGACCCCTCCGCGCAAGGTCTGGTGGTACACCGGCCTCATCGGGGGGATTTAGCAGTGCAGCCCCGTAGGGCACGCCCCACGGGGCGTGCCCTACGACCTGGCCCGCTTTTCCAGGTAGTCGACCAGCCGGGCGAACGGGTCGAACCCCACCACGTTCGGGGCGTCGGCCACGAAGTTCGACAGGGCGTTCACGTCGTAGTAGACGATCTGCCCATCCCGGTCGTCGGTCATGTACTCGATCCCGCCCACGTCGATCCCGGCCGCCTGCATGATCCGCTCG
>JAIEQN010000183.1 GCA_019747685.1 Gemmataceae bacterium | reverse complement strand
CGGCTCGCCAGCACCCCGGCCCTCCGGGCGGGTCAGGCGTGCTGGTCGATCAGCCGGGCCAGCTCGGCCTCGGGGAGGACGCCGATTTCCTGGTGGACCGGGGTGTCGCCGCCCTTGAAGAACAGCACCCGGGGGATGGTCATCACGTCGTACTTGACGGCCACGTTCGGGTTCTCGTCCACGTTCAGCTTGCCGACCTTGACCTTCCCGGCGTACCGGTCGGCCAGCCGGTCGATGACCGGCCCGAGCTGGCGGCACGGGCCGCACCACGGGGCCCAGAAGTCGGCCACCACCAGGGTGCCGCCGGTGACTAGGTCGTTCCAGTTGTCGGCGGTCAGTTCGATGACGTTCGGGCTGGCCATGTCGGCCCTCCGGGGGGTGGGCCGGTGCCGGCCCGCGGTCCATTCTACGCACGGACGGATACCGTACCAGCCATCCCGGCTTACGCCCCGAACCCCTTGCCCGCGACCGCCCTCCGACTAAGAATGTACCGTCCGCGGCGGCCCTGTCGTCTAGCGGTTAGGACACCACCCTTTCAAGGTGGGGACCGGGGTTCGATTCCCCGCAGGGTCACTGAGTCGTCCGGACAACGACCGACGGAAAATGACACGGGCCGCCGCAAGTCCACATAGGCATGGGGTTGCGGCGGCCCGGTCACTTCCTGTCCGTCGCCGGCGGTCGGTGTCTGCACCGCGTTTCGCAGCGCCGGTGCAGCGCGTTCTGCAGCGCCGATCCCGGCCGCCCGGCGGAAGTCCTCGTCCCGCACTCGTAGGTAGTGCTTCAGGGCGACCGCGGGCGTCCCGCCCATCCGGGTCGTGCGGCCCTACCGACCCCGGCCGCAGTCCACCACGGCCAGGCTGGCCGCAACCGACCTCGCATCCGGCCGGGCCGTGGGTTCACATTGGTTCCGGCCCGGTCGCCCACCCCACGTCCGAAGCATTTCACCCGTCCGGAAGAAACATCGTCAGAAGGACGCCTCCCGTGAACCCCCTCGTTCTCGACCCCCGCCCGCTCGACCAACTCCTCCCCGACCCGACCGCCCCGGCCGCCGTCACCGAGTGGGTGTGGGACGGCTACCTGGCCCGCGGCAACCTGACCCTGCTGACCAGCCGGTGGAAGGCCGGCAAGACGACCCTCGTGGCCGGCCTGCTCCGGGCCCTCGGGGCCGGCAACCCGTTCCTCGGCCGGCCGTGTACCGCCGGTCACGCCGTGGTCGTTTCGGAGGAGTCGGCCGACCACTGGGCGGCCCGCGGCCGGGCCATCCCGCCCGGCCCGCACGCCCGGCTGGTGTCCCGCCCGCTCCCCGGCCGCCCCTCCCCCGACCGGTGGGACGAGCTGGTCCGCGGGGTCGAGGGCCTGCGGGCGGCCGGCCCGCTCGACCTGGTGGTCGTCGACACCTTGGCCGAGTTCCTCCCCGGCCGCAGCGACGGCGACCCGGGCACCCTGCTCGACTTCCTCCGCCCGCTCCGCCGGCTGGCCGGGGGCGGGACGGCGGTGCTCATCCTGCACCACCCGCGGAAGCGGCCGGCCGAGGAGGGGAGCACGGCCCGCGGCAGCGGGGCCCTGCTCGGGTACGTGGACGTGGTGCTGGAACTGCACCGGTACGGCACCCTGGCGGCGGACGGGAACCGGCGGCGGCTGGTCGGCCGGTCCCGGCACCCGGAGACGCCGGCCGCGGTGGTGTACGAGTGGACGCCCGGGACGCCGGACTTCCGGGCGGTGGCCGACCCGCTGGCCGAGCGGTTCCGGGAGCACTGGGCGGCGGTCGGGCGGCTCTTGGCCGGCCGGCGGAAGGCGGCCACCCACAAGGAGCTGCTGGCCGACTGGCCGGCCGATGAGGTGCCGCCGTCCCCGGCCCAGCTCTACGAGTGGCTGGCCCGGGCGGCGGGCGAGAAGCGGGTCGTGCGGTCCGGGTCCGGGACCCGCCGCGACCCGTTCCGGTTCGCCCTCCCGCCCGACCCCCGGGACCGCCTCCCCGACCTGCCGCCGCTGCGGTGACGCCCGCGGCCGGCCGGTGGTGTCTCTGTTTGGTGGCACCGGCCTCCCGGCCGGTGCGCACCGGCCGGGAGGCCGGTGCCACCGAAGCCAAA
>JAIEQN010000518.1 GCA_019747685.1 Gemmataceae bacterium | reverse complement strand
CCCCGGCCCCGCGGGTCGAGCCGCAGCCGGAAGGCCCGCCGGTGGTCCGGGTGACGATCGGCCGGGTCGAGGTCCGGGCCAACTTCCCGTCGCCCCCGGCGGGCCGCCCGCCGGCCGGTCGGCCGGCCCCGCGGCTGTCGCTGGAGGACTACCTGAAGGGCCGGGCCGGGGGCGGGCGATGAGCACCTTCCTCGGCGTCGGGGCCGTCACCGCGGTCCTCCGGCAGTTGCTCGACGACGGGATCGCCCGGCACGACCTGGTCGCCGTCCTGGGGGCCGCCCCGGCCGTCTCGTGCCTCCCGCCGGACCGGGTCCCGGTCGGGGCCGGTCAGCCCGACCGGCTCAACCTGTTCCTGTTCCAGGCGGCCGAGAACCCGGCCTGGCGGAACGTCGGGTTCCCGTCCCGGGACGACCGCGGCGGGCGGGTCAGTAGCCCGCCCCTGGCCCTCGACCTGCATTACCTGGTGACCGCCTACGGGTCGGCCGACTTCCGGGCCGAGGTGCTGCTCGGGCTGGCGCTGGCCGCCTTCCACGAGACCCCGGTCCTGACCCGGCAGGCGATCCGCGACGCCCTCGACGCCCTCCCGGCCGGCGACCCGGCCGACGCCTTCCCGGCCGCCCGGGTGGCCGACCAGTTCGAGCAACTGCGGATCGTCCCCCGGGTGATGGGGACCGAGGAGGTGTCGAAGGTCTGGAGCGCCCTCCAGTCCCAGTACCGGCCGACGGTGGCGTACCAGGTGTCGGTGTTGTTGATCGAGCCGGACCGGCCGGCCCGGTCGCCGTTGCCGGTGCTGACCCGCGGCCGACCCCTGCCCGGCGGGGGCGATGAAGGTGTGTTCGTGACCGCCGGCCTCCGCCCGCCGGTGCCGACCCTGGAGGCCGTCCGACCGCCGAACGCCGCCCCGGCCGTGCGGATGGGCGAGGTGCCGACCCTCCGCGGCCACCACCTCGCCGGGACGGTCCCGACGGTGGCCCGGTTCCGTCCGGTTCGGGAAACGGGGATGCTGGAGCTACCCGCCGCGGCCGGGGCGGGGGACGAGGAGTTCACGGTACAAATGCCGCCCGACCCGCCGGCCGGGGCGCCCCCGGCCGGGTCGCCGCTGAACCCGGCCAACTGGCGGGCCGGGGTGTACGAGGTGTCGGCCGTGACCACCACCGCCGGGCGGGCGGGCGAGAGCAACCGGCTGCCGGTGGTGCTGGCCCCGCGGGTCGACGCGGTGGCGGTCGTCGCCGGGCCGCCGCGGCTGGAGGTGACGTGCCGGCCGCGGGTCCGGCCGGGGCAGGACGTGGTGTTGATCGTCGGCAACCGGGAATTGCTGCCTGAGCCGTTCGCGGCGGCGACGAACACCCTGACCTTCCGGCTCCCCGGGGCGGCCGACCCGCTGCCGTCCGGCCAGCAGTGGGTGCGGCTGCGGGTGGACGGGGCCGAGAGCCTGCTGATCGACTACGCGGCCAGCCCGCCGCGGTTCGACCCGACGCAGTCGGTGGTGCTGCCATGACCACCCCGACGAACTGGGCGGAGGCAAACCAGCGGGCGCTGGTGGCCGAGCTGGCGGTCGTCCGGGCGGCCCTCCGCCGCCACGCCGGCGAAGCCGATACCCCGACCGCCGACGCGGCCCGGCGGGCCGAGCTGGCCGCCCGGGCGGCCCTGCCGGCGATGTCGGCACTCGACCACCTGGCCGGCGTGTTCGGGCTGTCGGCGTTCGAGCGGGCCGTCCTGGTCCTGTGCGCGGGGATCGAACTCGACGCCGGCGTGGCCGCCGACTGCGCCGCCGCCCAGGGCGACGGGCACCGGCCGTACCCGACCTTCGGGTTGGCCCTGGCCGCCCTCCCGGACTCGCACTGGAGCGCCCTGACGCCCGACGCCCCGCTGCGGTACTGGCGGCTGGTCGAGCCGGCCGCCGGCCCGGTGCTGACCGCCGCCCCGGTGCGGATCGACGAGCGCGTCCTGCACCTGCTGGCCGGGGTGCCGGGCCTGGACGAGCGGCTGGCCGGGCTGGTCGAAGCGGTCCCGCCGGGCAGCGTCTCGGCTTGGTGGCACAGACCTCCCGGTCTGTGCTGCGACCGCACAGACCGGGAGGTCTGT
>JAIEQN010000781.1 GCA_019747685.1 Gemmataceae bacterium | reverse complement strand
ATCCGGCTCGGCCCGACGGTCGCCGCCGGCCACGCCCACCTGGGAGGCGCCCTCCAGGACGTGGGGGACGTGGCCGGAGCGATCGCGAGCTACCGGGAGGCCGTCCGGCTCGACCCGAAGTACGCCGGCGTCTACAACAATCTCGCTTGGCTCCTGACGAGCGGGCCGGACGGGCAGCGGGACGGCCGGGCGGCCGTCGCGGCGGCGACCAGGGCGTGCGAGCTGACCGGGTGGGCGAATCCACTCTTCGTGACCACCCTGGCCGCGGCCTACGCCGAGGCCGGGGATTTCGCCCAGGCGGCCGAATACCAGGCCCGGGCGTTGAAGGACCCCCAGTTCGAGAAGCAACACGGGCGTGAGGCGAGGCGGCGGCTGGAGGGGTACCGCCGCGGCCAGACGGTCCGTCCGGCGGCACCCCGGACTACGGCCCCGCCGCCGCGGGAGGCGAAGCGGTAGCTGCTGGTGCCGTCCGTCGGCCGGTGGTACGATGGGGCCAGAGGCCGGAGGAGTTGCCATGTCGATCGATGTCACCGACCCCCAGACCGCCGCCGCCCTGGCCGCGACCACCGCCCCCGCCGAGGTCCGCGGGCCCGACGGCCGGGTCCTCGGCCGGTTCGTCCCGGCCAAGCCGCCGGCCCCCGACGAACCGCTCGTCCCGTGGGACCCGACCATCACCCGGGAGGAGCTCGACCGGCGGCTGGCCGAACCCGGGCTGACCATCGATGAGGTTCGCGAACGGCTGGGGTGGAAGAAATGATCTACCTCGTCACCTGGGCCATCGCCGCCCTGGCCGAGTTGGCCGCCATCGCCGCGGCACGGGCCGACCCGGATGCCGTCGATAAGGCCGCCCAGTGGGTCGACTACACCCTCCGCCGCATCCCGCTCGATGTCGGCGAGTCCCGCAACCCGGGCGAGCGGCTGTGGTACGGCGATGTCCTCGGGGTCTATTACTCCGTTGACGACCGGGCCATGACGGTCCGCATCCAGTCCGTCGCCCCGGCCCGGCGTCCGCGGGCCTGACCGCCCGCCGGCCGAAAATAATTTGACAGCGCCAAACCGGATGGTAAAGTACAGATGTACAAGTCCGCCCGCCGGGCTGCCGGCGATGGGGGACGGCCGAGCATGAGCGGGTACGGTACTGCTCGGTGCGGGTCATAAGTGACAAAAGGACAGTAGGTTGGGTCGCGGCGGCGGGTCGAGCGTGACCGCCCCACCAAGCCGAAATCACGCGAAACCACTGGAAATCCCAGCGGTTCGTGGAAATGCAAAAACAAGGGGGGGAAGGGGGTCAGCCGAATACGCCCGGCGGGACTCGAACCCGCAACCACCCGCTTAGAAGGCGGGTGCTCTATCCAGTTGAGCTACGGGCGCGTCGCACCGAATTGTTCCAGCCGACCCCGCCGGCCGCAAGGGGGATCGGCCGTCAGCCCGACCGAGCGGCCAGCGGGCCCCGCCCCAGCACCGCGTACTCCGGGCCGTCGCGTCTCAGCTCGCTGCTGTAGACGACCACCTCGTCCACCACGGACCGGCCGCCGTCCCAGGCCAACAGCTTCGGCAGCTCGGCGGCCAGGGTCTGGCCGTCGGACTCCCCCTTCACCCGGCCGAGCGTCAGGTGGGGGGTGTAGGCCGGCTCCTCCCGGGCGACCAGGGCCAGGTCGAGCAGCCGGGCCTGGAGGCCGGCGTGCAGCCGGCGGAGCGGGTCGGCCCCGTCGGTGATCCCGCCCCAGACGACCTTCGGCCGGCGCGGCGTCGGGAACGCCCCCACACCCGAGACACGCAGCGGGAAGGGGGGTTCGGCCGCGGCCACCTCTTCGACGAGCTTGCAGACGGCGATCACGTCCCGGTCGTCCAGGTCGCCGAGGAAGAACAGGGTGACGTGCATCCCAGCCGGGGCCGCCCACTTCACCCCGGCCCCGGACTTGGCGAGCTGGGTTTGCAGGGCGGTGGCCCGCTTGCGGACCTCCTCCCCGACATCGACCCCGATGAACGTGCGGACCCGGCCCATGAGACGCCCTTAGCTCCGGACCCCTTCGACCCAGAAGTCTTTGGCCCCGTGGTGGAGCCGGGCCCCGACCTGGGTGAT
>JAIEQN010001141.1 GCA_019747685.1 Gemmataceae bacterium | reverse complement strand
GACGTTCCGCTCGGCCACCGCCCGGGTGATGTGCCCCGCCGCCAACAGCCGCCGGACCGACTCGTCGAACGTCACCATCCCCTCGGCCCGGCCGGTGACGAGGTAGTTGTCGATCCCCTCGACCTTGCCCGAGCGGATGGTGCTGGCCACCGGCGGCGTCACCCACAACACCTCGACCGCCAGGGCCCGCTTCCCGCCCCGCTCGGCCCCGGGCAACAGCCGCTGGGCCACCACCGCCCGCAGGCTCAGGGCCAGTTGGGCCCGTACCCCCGACTGCCCCTCGGCCGGGAACAGGTCCGCATACCGCGTCAACGCCCCCTTCGCGTCCCGGGTGTGCAGGGTGGTGAAGACGAGGTGCCCGGTCTCCGCGGCGCTGAGGGCCATCCGGGCGGTCTCCCCGTCCCGGACCTCGCCGACGAGGATCACGTCCGGGTCCTGCCGCAGGCCGTACTTGAGCCCGTCGGCGAACGTCAGCACGTCGGCCCCGACCTCCCGCTGGGTCACCACCGACCCGGCCGCCGGCGGGAAGACGTACTCGACCGGCTCCTCGACCGTGATGATGCGGCACCCGCCGGTCGTGTTGAGCCGCTGCACGAGCATGGCGAGCGTCGTCGTCTTGCCCGACCCGGTCGGCCCGGTGACGACGACCAGCCCGTCCCGGAGACCCGTGAGGCGGTCGGCGAGGTCTTCGGGGAAGCCGGCCCAGGCGAGGTCGGGGATGGCGTCCGGGACGACCCGGAGGCAGGCGGCCGGGTGCCGGCCGGCGTGGAACAGGTTGGCCCGGAACCGGACCGGCTTCCCGTCGACCGGCAGCGTGAACGACAGGTCGAAATTCTTGTGGCCGCGGAAGTGGTCGAGGGCGTCCGGCGGGCAGAGGGCCCCGACCGCGGCGGCCGCGTCGTCCGGCGTCAGCGGCGGGTCGCCCAGCTCGATCAGGTCGCCGTGGAGCCGGAGCACCGGCGGGTAGCCGGGGACGAGGTGGAGGTCGGACGCCCCGGCCCGGACGGCGGCTTCGAGCCAGTCGCGGAGGCGGGACGGCAACCCCCCTGGGACCACGGCCGTCCCGGCCGCTCCGTCGAAATTGCTCATGAAGGGCGGCCGGGACGGCCGCGGTCCCAGGGGTGCCGGTTAGTGGTTGAACAGGAACGCCGGGCTGTTGATGAGGGCCCAGGCCAGGTCCTGGGCGCCCAGCACCCGGGCGTCGGCCGGCGGGGCGTCGACCGCCTCGGCGGCCAGCCGCTGGTACTCCTTGTCCTGGGCCAGGTACAGGGCCCGCAATCGCCCCTCCTGGTCCACGGTCCGCCGGGCCGCCGGCACGTCCACCAGCGCCGCCACCTCGGCCGGGACGTTACTGGTCAGGTTCGGGTTCGGGTCGGACGTGACCGACAGGCGGAACTTGCCGACCACGTGGTTCTGCCCGAACCGGTGGTCGAGCACCGCCGTGAACGCCAGCCCGTCGGCGGCCGGGACCGGCTGCTCGAACCGGAACAGGGCCGCCTGGTTCTTCCCCACCCCCTCGGCGATGGCCCACCCGGTCCCGGGGTTGCCGTCGACCGCGTTCGCGGCCGGGTAGCCGCCCTGCTCCAGCGTGGCCTTCGCCCCGGTCAGCTTGACCGGCTTCGGCGTCTCCCCGTCCTTCGCCGCCGGCCGGACCGCCAGTTTGAACTCGTTCAGCACGAAGTTGCCGTTGTCGGCCCGGCCCGGTCCCTTGGCCGGCAGCTTCGGGTCGCTCAGGACTTCCAGCCGCACGGCCGTGACCGGCCGGTCCAGTTTCGCCGATCCGGTGACGGTATACACGTCGATCGGGTCGAGCTTGCCGCTCGCGGTGATCGACCCGTCCTTGTTCACCGTCAGCGTGGCCCCGGGGCCGCCGGCCGGGCCCTGCTTCGACTCGGCCTTCGCCACCGCCAGCGGCGTCCAGGCGGTCGGCTTCTGGGCCCGGATGCCGGCCTCCCAGGCGGCCTGCCGCTCGTCCAGCTTGGCCCGGTAGGCGTCGAACGCGGCCTTCTTCGGGGCGTACTCGGCCAGTTGGGCGGCGTGGTCCGGGCCGGCCGCCCGGAGCGCCTTCACCCCGGCCTCGGC
>JAIEQN010000997.1 GCA_019747685.1 Gemmataceae bacterium | reverse complement strand
GACGCCAAGTCGGTCCACGCCGCGTCCGCCGACGCCGGCAGGTCATTCCGGCCGGTCCCGGTCACGTCCCACACCAGCACCGACCGCCCGGCGGCCGTGGCCAGCCGGCCGCCGTCGGGCGAAAACGCCACCCCGAACCCGACATCCGGGTTTCGGCTGTCGAACGCCAGCCGCCGGCCGCCGGTCGCCGTCTCGACGACCAGCACCTCCGGGGCGCGGAACCCGACCGCTGCCGTCCGCCCGTCCGGCGCGAACCGGGCGAACATCACGTCCTTGGCGTCGAGGTCGTCGCCGCCGCGGGCGGCCAACACCCGTGGCCGCCCGCCGGCGTCCAAGTCCCACAGCTCGACCCGGCCGTCGGCCTTGCCGGTCCGGCTCGTCCCGGCGAGCAGGAACCGGCCGTCGGCCGACAGGTCCTCCGGCCGCGCCAGGCCGGTGGCCGGCTGCGCCACAGCCGCCCCGGACGGCACCTCCCAGCACACCGCCTCATAGTCCCGGGTGCGGCCCCCACCCGGCGGTAGTTGGCCCGACGCGACGACCCGCCGGCCGTCTGCCGACAGCCACACCTGATCGGGCTGGGTGAGCCGGTGCGGCACCGACAGGACCGACCGGTTCCGGGCCAGGTCCCAGACGTGAACCGAGGCCGCCCCGACCGCGGCGAGCGTGCCCCCGTCCCGGCTGACGCGGACGGCGTCGACCGGCCCGTCCGCGGGCTCGAACCGGGCCAACTCGCGGCCGGTCGCGGCGTCCCACGCCCGGACGACCTTACGGTTCTCGACGGTGTAGGCTCGGCCGGCCTGCGGGTCGAGCGTCGCCCCGGGCGGGATGCCGGCCGCGGGCGGCTCGGACGGCAGCGGTCGGCCGGTCGTCGCGTCCCACACCCGCGGTCGGGTGTCGGTGTACCCGCTCCGGGTGGTGACCCGTGACCCGTCGGGCGACCACGCCACCCGGTAGATCGTGTAGGTGTGGCCGTAGTTCACCACGAGCTTGCCGGTCGCCGCGTCCCGGACGTACAGGTCGTCCCCCTCGGCCGTGACCATCCGCTTGCCGTCGGGCGTCCAGCCGACATCGACCGCGGCCCAGGAGTGGCACGGCAGGTCCCGTACCGCCGTCCGCGTCGTCAGGTCCCAGACGCGGAAGGCCCGCTGGTCGGCGGCGGTGACGGCCGTTTTCCCGTCCGGCGACAGGGCAAGAACCCACCGGTACTCCCGGGCCTTGTCCCACGTCAGCGGCGGCGACTCCTTCCCGGTGTCGAGGTCCCAAAACTGGACCTTGTTCCCGCCGCCCTGTTCCTTGGCGAACTGTCGGCCGTCGTGGGAGAAGGCGAACGACTGGCCGAGGCTTCGGTCGGCGTCGGGTACCCGCAGGAGGAGTTTGCGGCCGGCCGGGTCCCAGACCTCGGTTCCGTAGTCCGGTTCGTAGTGGACGGCCAGCCGCCGGCCGTCCGGCGAGTACAGGAGTCGGCTCGCCTGCCGGCCGGCGGTCAGCACGTCCGGCCCGGGGCGGCCGGCCTCCCAAACCTTCACCGCCGGGAGCGGTTCCACCCCGGGGGGAGCCGGAAAGTCGTACTGGGCGAATGCCACCGCCTTACCGTCCGGGCGGACCGCCGGGCCGGACGGGTATTCCCCCGGCCCCGTGATCGGCCCCGGCTTGTACCGCAGCCCCGGCATGTCGAGGAGCGTGGCCCCGGTGAGGGCGTTGGCGAGCACCCACCCGGCCTCGGCTTGGGCCACGACCGCCAGGCCCCGCCCGGCCGGGCCGCCGGCCAGCACGGCGTCGGGGGCGTACTTCCCGGCGGCGACCGGCAGCTCCCGCCCGGTATCGACCTCCCACAGCTTCCAGGTCCGGTTGCCCTGCGACAGCACGTGCCGGCCGTCCGGCGAAACGGCGATCCGCCGGACGTTCTCGCCGTGGTGCAGGCGGTTCGACCCGAGCCGGGCCACGGCTCCAGGCGGGAGCGGGTCGCCCAGGGCGTCGACCTTCGGGGCCGGGGCTTCTGCGACCCGCGGCGGCGGCCCGGCCGGCGGGTCGGCGGGGTGAGGGCCGCCCGACAGGCCGGCCACGCAGACCCCGGCCGCCA
>JAIEQN010000292.1 GCA_019747685.1 Gemmataceae bacterium | reverse complement strand
GGCGGCCGCCCGGCGGAACAGGTCGGCGGCGGTCATGCGGGCGGCCCCGTACACTGGCCCGGTCCGGCCATCCTACCGGCCCCCGGCCCCGAGGCGACCCGTGATCCCCGTCGACCCGCCCGCCCGGATCGCCTGCCGCGTGGACGACGGGTTCGCCGGGTGGCTGGCCGGGGCGGGCGGGACGCTCATCCTGACCACCTACCAGGCCGGGAAGGTGGTGCTGGTCGGGTGGGACGGCCGGCAGGTGACCGTCCTCCCCCGCGACTTCGACAAGCCGATGGGGCTGGCGGTGGACGGCCCCCGGCTGCTCCTGGCCACCCGCCACGAGGTCCTGCTGTTGGCCGACGCCCCGGCCCTGGCCGCGGACTTCCGGCCGGGCGACCCGGGCCGGTACGACGCCCTGTACCTGCCCCGGGCCCGCTACCTGACCGGGGACCTGAACGTCCACGACGTGGCCGTCGGGCGGGACGGGCCGTGGGTGACGGCCACCCGGTTCTCCTGCCTGGCCCGGCTGAGCCACGGCTACAGCTTCGCCCCGGCCTGGCACCCGCCGTTCGTGTCGGCGGTGGTGCCGGAGGACCGGTGCCACCTGAACGGGCTGTGCCTGGTCGACGGGTCGCCCCGGTACGTCACCTGTCTGGGGGAGACCGACAGCCCCGGGGGGTGGCGGGCCGGGAAGGCGGCCGGCGGGGTGGTGGTGGACGTGGCCGCTGGGACGGTGGTGGCCCGGGGGCTGTCGATGCCGCACTCCCCGCGGTGGCACGCCGGCCGGCTGTGGGTGCTCGACTCCGGCCGGGGGGAGCTGGTGGCGGTCGACCCGGCGGCCGGGACCCGGGAGGCGGTGTGCGGGCTGCCCGGCTACCTGCGGGGGCTGTGCCTGGTCGGGCCGTGGGCCCTGGTCGGGCTGTGCCTCGTCCGGGAGCGGCACATCTTCGGCGGGCTGCCGGTCCGGGAGCGGTATCCGAAGCTCGTGTGCGGGGTGGCGGTGGTGGACGTGCGGACCGGGCGGACGGCCGGGCTGCTGGAGTTCACCGCCGGGTGCGAGGAGCTGTTCGCGGTCGGGTGGCTGCCGGGGGTGCGGCGGCCGATGCTCCTGAACCCGGCCCACCCGGCCCAGGCCGAGGCGTTCACCGCCCCGGACTTCAGCTACTGGCTGCGGCCGGCCAACCGGCTGCCCGACGACCCGCCCGCGAGCGGCTGACCGCCGCCCGGCCGGCGACCGGATTCGCCCCGCATCCGGCAGGTGAGGTCGGGGCCGAGCCGCCACCGGATCGGGCGGGTCGGACCGGATTTTTTGTTGACCATCCCGTCCGGGTCGCGTACCCTCACCGCTCTCGGCACCGCCAACACGTCGCGGTCTGGCCTCGGCCAGCCGGCCGTGGCGGGCCGTCGCCCCGCGTTCGGAGTCGCCCGTGCGCCACGCCCTCCGCCGGTTGGCCCGCACCGCCCGGGTCTGGGACTACCTGCTCGGCCGCCCGGCCGGAGGGCAGTTGACAGCGAGGCGAGCCCGCTTGCGGGTGGAGGAGTGTGAGGCACGGGTGGTGCCTACGGCCGATATTCAAGTCAACACGTACACCACCGGCACCCAGTGGTTCCCTTCAGTCGCGGCGGACGCTACTGGGAACTTCGTCGTCGTCTGGTCGAGCTACCCCGGACAGGACGGGTCGGACGAAGGCATATACGCCCAGCGGTACTCGGCAGCCGGGGTCCCGCAGGGGTCCGAGTTCCGGGTCAACACCTACACCACCGGAAGACAATACTCACCGACCGTGGCAATGGACGCCGACGGCGACTTCGTCGTCGCCTGGTCGAGTTCCCCGGGGTCCGCCGGCTCCAGCTATGGTCAAGATGGCTCGTCGAGTGGTGTCTACGCCCAGCGGTACTCGGCGGCGGGGGCCGCCCAGGGGGCCGAGTTCCGGGTCAACACCTACACCACTGGTGGGCAGATGTCCCCGTCAGTGGCCGTGGACACGGGCGGCAACTTCGTCGTCGCCTGGATGAGCCCTCAGAGCTTGTCTAATAAGCCTGGCGGCGTAGCCTGTCGGGCATGAGCAGGAAGCGGTATCCGACGGACCTGTCC
>JAIEQN010000916.1 GCA_019747685.1 Gemmataceae bacterium | reverse complement strand
GCGTCGAGGAGTTCGGCGGGTTTGACCGAGATGGCGACCAGTCCCGACAGCGCGGTTTGCATTCCCTGGACGAGGTCGTTACTGATCTTCTCGGGCAGCTTTTTCGCCTTGAGAAAGGTGTTGACCGCCCCCTTTTGGGGTGCCGGCAGGAGGGCGATACTCGTCGTCGCCGTGGGGTCGTCCAGGTTTTCGAGGAGCGTCTTCGTCCAGTTCTCCAGGAGGCCGTCCAACTGCTTGTCGATCTGGTCGAGGACGGCCACCCCGCTTGCCCCCATGTTCTCCTCCTGCGGGCGGAAGTTGCAGTGGGGGCAAATCGCCGAGGCGTCGAGGTCGTCTTTCACCAGCGTGAAACACGTCTGCACCTTCGTGAGGCGGGACTGAAGTTCGCCGAGCGAAGAGTGCGGGAGCAGCGACACGCCGGTCAGCTTCTTCAGGCTGTCGAGCCGCTGGTCCTTGAGTAACTCCTTCTTCTTGCTGTCCTCGTTGGCCCCGAGGCGCGCCTTCTTGTGGAGGTTGAAGTAGGCCGTTTTGTAGTCGTCCTTCACCTTCTGCAGCGCACGGCCGATCTTCTGCCGGAAGTCCGCTGCGCTGCGGGTGGCCGGGTCCATCAGTTTGACCCGCCACTCGCTCCGCACCGACTCCATCTGCGCCCGCCACGGGTCTTGGGGCGGCAAGACGGCGGCGGCGGTCCCCAGGTAGCCGGTCAGGGCCGTCAACTCCTGGACCAACCCGTTGAGGTCTTCGATCTGCTTGACGAGGTCTAGGACCGCACCGTGCGTCTGGATCTCCTGCACGCCCTTCGAGAAGTTCTTGAGCTTGCCGGGCGTGTTGAACGCTTGCAACCCCTCCAGGAACGACTTGAAGGCGTCGAGTTTCGACCGCTGCTGGTCCCGGTCTTCGGTCGGAATGAGTTCGCTCCCCCAACACGGCATTCCGCTTAGGACGTGTTGGGTGACGGTAACGACCTTCTCCGTCATGTCGTTGGCCCTGGAGCGGAGTTGTTTCACCGCCTCGTCGTGCGTGTTCTCGTTCCGCACCAGCCCCTCGGCGAGGCCCAACAACTCGAAGAGCGCTACCAACTCGGCCAGCGGCAACCCCTTCGGCTTCTCGATGTGCTTGAACCCCACCAGTTGTTCGAGAGGCACCTTCGTCGCCTCCGCGAGGTTGGCGGCGTCGAACCTCTTGCCGGCCACGCTGAGGGTGATGTTGCCGTTCTGCACGAGCGCGGCCAAGACGATCAACAGGAACTCGGGTTCGAGCCGATACCGGGACTCCCGCTCGACATCATTCGTCTCGGTCATCAGTTCCTTCCGGTTGACGACCTGACCGGACGGCTTGCCCTCCAGCTTGTCCAGAACGACCTTCGCGTATCGGGACTGGTTCGGCTTGAGCTTCTCCCCGTCGAGGAGTTCGAGGCCGTCGAGGACGGCGGTGGCGAGGCTGTTCTTGACCCCCCCGGCCAGCCAGCGAAGTGCGTCCTCGGTCGGCTGCTTGAGGTTGCCCGCGTTCAACCGAACCGTGAAGGTCGGGTACTCCGGGTAACGGTCCTCGAACGAGGCACCCAGGCAAACCGAGCCGGTCAGTTCGAGGAGTTCGCGGACGGTCGTGTTGCCGGTGCGGTGGCCCTTCAGCCACTCGACCATCTTCTTGGGGACGCCCTGGTGCGTGACCTCGAACGAGGTCAGCATGTTCGCCCGGAGCCACGCCACGAGCGTCTTGAGGTAGTCGCCCGCCTTGTCTTCGTAGACCTTCTTCGTTCCGGTGCTGGCAGACGCGGCCATCTCCCGCGCGCCGGCGTACAGCCGCAGGGCGTCCTGGAACAGCTTGTCCGGGTTCACGAGCCGGAAGAATACCTCGTCGGAGAGCTTCTGATCCGCGAAGTGCGGCGGCTCGAACGGCTGGAGGAAGTAGAGGTAAAAGTCGCGCGGGGGTTGGGCGGTGGACCGCTCGTTGGGCGCGCCGAAGAACAGGTAGCCCCGGCGGGTAACCTTGTGTTCCCGCCACTCGATTTCATGCTCCCAGATCTGGTAGCCCCGGACGTAAGTCTGGTCCGCACACTCCAGAACGCGGGTGAGGGCG
>JAIEQN010000983.1 GCA_019747685.1 Gemmataceae bacterium | reverse complement strand
GCGGATCGAACCGGCCCCGGCCGACCCGACCCCGGCCTGGCCGGTGGCGGGGCCCGCCCGCCGCTCGACCTTGCCGCCGCTGCCGAGGTTTTGGACGGGCGTGCCGGGGCCCGGCGGCCCGGCCCTCTCCAGGTCGTCGGCCTCCTTTTTCAGGTCGGCCGAGTTCCGGCGGAACTGGTCGAGGAACCGGGCGTACTCGTCGTCCGACATCCCGAGCTGGTCGAGCAGTTCCCGGTTGCCGCGGTTCTTCTCGAACCGCTCCAACTGGAGTTCGGCCGACCGGGCCCGGGCCTTGGCGTCGGCGACGGCCTCCGGGTTGAGCGGGACGGTCGGCGACCCGGGGCCGCCCCGCGGGGTGTCCGGCTTGTCGCCGGGCGGCCCCTTCTGGGCCATCTCCTCCAGTTGCTTGCGGAGGTCCTCGGCCTTCTCCGGGTCGTTCAGGGCGTCCTGCAACTTCCCCCGGTTCTCCTTCCCGAGCTTCTGGTCGAACTCCTCCTCGGCGGCCTTGCGGGTCGCGTCGTCCTTCGAGTTCAGGTCCTGGAGCTTCTTGGCCAGCTCGGCCTGTTCCTCGGGGGTGAGGGGTTGGCCCTGGCCCTGGGGGTCGTCGCCCTTGGCCAGTTGCTCGGCCCGGTCGCGGAGGTCGTCGAGCTTCTTGCGGGCCGGGGCTTTCTTGCCCTCGTTGTCCGAGTTGGCGTCCTTGGTGGCCTGCTCGGCCTCGTCGCCGGCCCCCTTGCCGAGCTGCTCGTCGAGCTTCTGCTTGGCGGCTTCGCGCGTCTTGGCGTCCGGGCTGTTGAGGTCGTCCAGGGCCTTGTCGACGGCCGCCGGGTCGGGCTTCTTCCCGCCGGCGGGGCGCTCGTCCTTCTTCGGCCCTCCGCCCTGGTTGGCCATCTGCTCGGCCCGTTCCTTCATCTCTTTGAGCTTCTGCTCGGCGGCCGCCCGGCGGTCCTTGTCGTCCGATTGCAGGTCCTTCATCAACTGCTCGGCCTCCTTCCGGGCCCCCTCGCCGACGGTCTTGTCGAGCTTGTCCCGGGCGGCCTGGCGGGTCGCCTCGTCCTTGCTGTTCAGGTCCTTGACGGCCTGCTCGATCTCGTTCGGGTCGGGCTTCTGGTTGGCGGCGGTGCCGCCCTTCGGGTCGGCTCCCTTCGGCGGCTGGTCCGACCCCTTCGGCTCGGCCTTGTCCTGCGACCCGCCCTTGCCGGCCATCTGCTCGGCCTTGTTCTTCAGGTCCTCCAGCTTCTGCCGGGCGGCCTGCTGCTCCTTCGGGTCGGCCGAGTTCATCCCCTTGGCGATGTCCTCGATCTGTTGGCGGTTCTCCTGGCCGACGGTCTTGTCCAGCTTGTCCCGGGCGGCGTCGCGGGTCTTCTGGTCCGGGCTGTTGAGGTCCTTGACGGCCTGCTCGAACTCCTTCTTCTGCTCGGGCGTCGGCTCCCGGGGCTTGCCGCCCTTCGCCCCGGGGTCGGCTCCCTTCGGCTGCGGCCGGCCCTGGGCGGCGCGGTTGTCGCCGGGGGCGGGCTTGTCCCGGCCCGGCTGGTCGGCGGACGGCTGGCCCTGGGCGGTGTTGCCGGCGCCGCCCTTCGGTTGGGGCGTCGGCTGCGGCTTGGCCTCGCCGCCGGCCCCCTTCGTCGGGTCGGCGTCGGACGGGGCCGGCTTCGGCTCGCCGGTCTGCTCGTTGCCGCCGCCGGGAGTCGGCGGCTGGTCCTTCGGGGCCGGCTTGGCGTCGGCCGGCTTCGGGGCGGTCTGCGGCTTGGTCTCGCCGCCGGCCTCGGGGTTGTTCGCCCCGGGCTGCGGCTGCTGTGCCCCGCCGGTCGGAGGTTTCTCCGCCCCCGGCTGGGGTTGCGGCATCGGCTTGGACTGACCGGCCCCGCCGGCGGGGTTCTCCTTCGGGTCGCCGCCGGCCTTCGGCTCGGGCTGGCCGGCCGGCTTGGCCTCCCCGCCGCCGGACGGGTCCTTCTGGCCGTCCTTCGGCGGCGGCATGCCGGGGTCCTGCTTCGGCTGGGGCGTCGGCTTGCCGCCGGCCGGCGGCGCGGCCGGCGGCTGGGGCGTCGGCTCGGGCGGCGGCGAGGCGTTCTGACCGC
>JAIEQN010000814.1 GCA_019747685.1 Gemmataceae bacterium | reverse complement strand
GGCCCCGGCGGCGGCCCGCCGCCCGGGGTCATGTTCGGCCCGCCCGGGGGCCCGGAGCGGAAGCTGGTCAAGCAGTTCGACAAGGACGGGGACGGGCGGCTCAACGCCGACGAGCGGAAGGCCGCCCGGGAGGAGGCGAAGAAGGGCGGGGGCCGGCCGTTCGGCGGGTTCGGCCGCAAGCAGGACCCGCCCAAGCCGGGGCCGAAGGTGGACCCGGCCGACGTGCCGACCCACCCGGACGCCCCGCTGTACGAGCCGTCCGTCCTCCGCACCCTGTTCCTCCAGTTCGACACCCCGGACTGGGAGGCCGAGCTGCAGGACTTCTACCACACCGACGTGGAGGTCCCCTGCACCCTGACGGTCGACGGCCGGACGTACCCGCAGGTCGGGGTCCACTTCCGCGGCATGTCGTCCTACTTCGCCGTGTCGGCCGGGTTCAAGCGGTCGCTCAACCTGTCCCTGGACTACGCCAAGAAGGACCAGCGGCTCCACGGGTCGAAGACCCTGAACCTGCTGAACGCCCACGAGGACGCCACCTTCCTGAGTAGCGTGCTGTACTCCCACGTCGCCCGGCAGTACCTCCCGGCCCCGAAGGCGAACCTGGTGAAGGTGGTCATCAACGGCGAGAGCTGGGGGGTGTACAGCAACGTCCAGCAGTTCGACAAGGAGTTCCTGGCCGAGAACTACAAGACCGCCAAGGGGGCCCGCTGGAAGGTGCGGGGCAGCCCGGGCGGCGGCGGGGGGCTCGAGTACCTCGGCGACGACCTCGAGCAGTACAAGCGGCGGTACGAGCTGAAGACGGGGGACGAGAAGGCGTGGAAGGCCCTGGCGAACTTCTGCAAGGTGCTCAACCAGACCCCGCCGGACAAGCTGGAGGCGGCCCTGCGGGAGGTCGCCGACGTGGACAACCTGCTCTGGTTCCTGGCCGTGGACATCGCGCTGATCAACTGCGACGGGTACTGGATCCGGGCCAGCGACTACTCGATCTACCTGGACGAGAAGGGGAAGTTCCACTTCGTCCCGCACGACATGAACGAGGCGTTCCGGCCGCCGGGCGGGCCGGGGTTCGGCCCGCCCGGCGGGTTCGCCTTCGCCATGCCGCGGCCCGGCGAGGTCCTGCCCGGCCCGCTCCAGGACCAGCTGAAGCTGACCGCCGAGCAGAAGAAGCAGTTGGCCGAGCTGCAAAAGGACGTGGACGGGCGGCTGGAGAAAATCCTGACCGACGACCAGCGAAAGCAGTTCACGGAGATGCGGAACCGTCGGCCGGGCGGGATCGCGTTCGGCGGCCCGCCGGGCGGCCCGGGTGGTCCTCCGGGTGGTGGTCCACCGGGCGGCCCCGGCGGGTTCGGCCCGCCGCCGGGTGGCCCCGGCGGTCCCCCCGGCGGGTTCCCGGGTGGTGGTCCCCCGGGTGGACCGGGCGGTGGGCCGCCAGGCGGGATGCGGCCGGGCGGCCCGATGGGCGGGGCCGGCGGCACCGTCGACCTCGACCCGCTGTACGGGCTGGACGACGCCCGCAAGCCGCTGCGGAGCAAGGTGCTGGCCGTCCCGGCCCTGCGGGCCCAGTACCTGAAGAACGTCAAGACCATCGCCGAGAAGTCGCTCGACTGGAAGGCGCTCGGGCCGGTGGTCGCCCAGTACCGCAAGCTGATCGAGAAGGAGGTCGAGGCCGACACCCGGAAGCTGGAGTCGTTCGAGGCGTTCCAGCACGTCACCGCCGCCGACGCCACCGCCGCCCGCGACCGCGACTTCCCGCTGCGGGCCTTCGCCGACCAGCGGCGGAAGTACCTGTTGGGCTACCAGGAGCCGAAGGCGGAACCGAAGAAGCCGTAACTCGGCTTCGGTGGCACGGGCAGGAATGCCTGTGCCACCAAACCGGTCGGCGGAAAACCGCCCGGGCCGTGAAACATCGGTGGTGTGGCGGGGGAATGAAGCTAAGGTGTCGGCTCCGGGTGCTGCGGGCGGTATCCCCGTCCCGCGGCCCGTTCGTACGGGGGCGGTTCATGTCGCGGTGGCGGACGAGTGGCTGGCTGGCGGTGGCCGCGGCCGGGTTGGCGGCCCCGGCCGGGGTGTG
>JAIEQN010000502.1 GCA_019747685.1 Gemmataceae bacterium | reverse complement strand
CCGGCGGCCGCCACCCTGTTGGCGGTCGTGGCCCTGGCGGCGGCCGGCGGGGCAGCCGGGCTGCTGTGGCACAACGCCCGGCTGCGGGAAGCGGCCGACCGGGAGCGGGGGCAGGCCGGGCGGGCGGACGAGAAGACCCGTTGGGCCCGCCGCGCCGTCAACGACATGTACACCCGGCTGGCGGAGGAATGGCTCGCGGACGCCCACCTGTCCGAGGTCCAGCGGGAGTTCCTGACCCGGGCGCTGGAGTTCTACGAGGAGTCGGTACGGGACGCGGGCGCCGTCGAAGACCGCCTGGAGGTGGCCCGCACGTACCGCCGCATGGCCCACCTCCGCGGCGGCCTCTCGCGGAACGCCGAGGCGTTGGCCGACCTCCGAGTTGCGGCCCGTATCGCCGCCGAGTTCCCCGGTTCGGACGAGTGCCGGCTGGAGTCGGCCCGGGCGGCCGTCGACCTGGGCCGGCTCCTGACGATCATGGACCAGACGGCCGAGGGGAGGACGGAACTCCGCCGCGCCGTCCCCCTCATCGAGGGGTTACACCGGGCGCGGCCGGACGATCCCGAGTACCGCGCCGACCTGGCCAACGCGTTGTTCCTATCGGCCGTCTCGCCCCGGGAGCCCGGGCAACCCGACCGCGGGATGGAGGAACTGGCCCGGGCGCGGGAGCAGGCCGCGTGGCTGGTGGCCCACCGGCCGGGGACGGTCCGGTACGAGGAATTGCTAGTTCGGGTGAATTCGGCACTCGGCGGCCGTCTCGTCGACGCGGGCCAGACTGCCGACGGCGAGCACTGCCTCCTGGAGGCCCGGGACCGGCTCCAAGGGCTGATGACGAAAGCGCCGACCCGGCCGGTCCTGCGGAGGCGGTTGGCAACTCTGCTCGAACATCTGGCGGATCTCAGGTCGGGGCGGGGGACCACGGGAAGGCCGAGCGGATGGCCGGTCAGGCGGTCGAACTCAGGAGCCGGCTCCACCACGAGTACCCGGACCGGCCCCCCGACTGGCAAGCGCTGGCCTCGGCACAAGCCCTCCACGGGAGCACCCTGACCCGCCTCGGGCGGTTCCCCGAGGCGGAAGCCGCACTCGCCTCCGCGGTCGACTTCCAGCAGCGGATCGTCGGCGCCACCGACACCCGCGGGCGGCGGGAGGAACTCGCGGTCTTCGTCTGTAGTCTCGCGTGGCTCCGCCTGCGCCGGTCGGACCGGTCCGTGGAGATCGACCGGCTGCTAACCCTGCTCACGACCGTCGGGGGCGCCTGGCCCGACCAGAGGCATCGGCTCGCCATGCTCGGCCTGGCCCACTACCGCCTTGGGAACCGGGCGCAGGCGGTCGATGCGCTACTCCGCGGGTCACGGGCCGGGTCCGGGGATCGCCCCCCGGACCCGGCGGCGACGGACGACTTCGTGGTCCGGCACATCGCGGCGGGACAAGAGGAGGAGGAGGCGCCCGCACTGAACGCCTTCTGCCTCGCGATGGCGTACTACCGCCTGGGTCGTGCCGCCGAGGCGGGGGACAGCTACCGATGCGGGTTGCGACTGAGCCGAACCGACACCCCCCGTTCGAACTACCGCACCGGGGCCGAGGAGGCGCTCCGGACCGAGGCGGCGGTACTCGGGACGTTGGCATCGTCCCCGTCACGTTGACACCGTCCCCGTCGGGCGGTGGGAACCGGCCCCGGGTTTTACGTCACATCCTCCGGCGGGCCGTGAGTAGGACGGTCGACCCGCTCCGCCGTCGCCCGCCCCGGAGGTCGGACCTCGCCCCGCCGCCACGGACCGTAGCCCGCTGACCCTGGCCGGACGAGCCCACGGAAACCGGGTCCGGGCAAAGAGTTGAGTGGCGGCCCGCCCGGACCGGCGGGCCGAGACGGACAAGAAGCGAAGTCGGCCGGTGGGGACCAGCCGCCAAGCACAGCCCCCACCGGCCCGAGCGCCCGCCCGGCCACGGCCTGCGCGCCGGGAGCGGTGCCCTTTTCATTCTAGCGCGGGCCGGCTCCCCCGTGGAGACACGCCCGTGCGCGCTCGCTCCTGGTTCCGCCCGCTCGCCGCCCGCCTGGCCGCCCCCGCCGGCC
>JAIEQN010001000.1 GCA_019747685.1 Gemmataceae bacterium | reverse complement strand
TCGACGCCCTGCGGGTCGAGTACTACGGCAGCCCGACCCCGATCAAGAACATCGCCAGCGTCACCTGCCCGGACGCCAGCTCCATCGTCATCAAGCCGTACCAGGCCGACGACCTGAAGGACATCGAGAAGGCGATCCGGTCCAGCGACCTCGGACTGGCCCCGAACAACGACGGGAAGACGATCCGGCTGTCCATCCCGGCCATGAGCGGCGACCAGCGGAAGAAGATCGTCCAGCAGATCAAGAAGCAGGCCGAGGCCGCCAAGGTGGCCTGCCGGAACATCCGCCGGGACGCCAACAAGCACCTGGACGACGCCGAGAAGGCCAAGGGGATGACCGAAGACGACCGGGACAAGGCCAAGACCAAGGTCCAGGACCTGCTCAAGGCCTACGAAGGGAAGGTCGACGACCTGGCCGCCAAGAAGGAGAAGGAGGTCATGGAGTAGCGGCCGGCCGGGGCAAACCCCGGGCCCGTGCGGAGGTGACCATGTCCGGCCCGCTCGCCGACCTGTCCGCGATCGCCGCCAAGCTGAAGATCGGGGCGTTCCACCGGCACGTCTTCCTGTGCGTCGGGGAGGCGTGCTGTACGGCGGCCGAGGGGCAGGCGGCGTGGGAGGTGCTGAAGGACGAACTGAAGGCCCGGAACCTGTCGCTGGCCGACGGCCCGCTGGCCTGCTACCGGACGAAGGTGGGGTGCCTGCGGGTCTGCACCGGCGGGCCGATCCTGGTGGTGTACCCCGAGGGGACGTGGTACGCCGGGATGACGGCCGGCCGCATCCCGCGGTTCGTCGAGGAGCACCTGGTCGGGGGCCAGCCGGTCGACGAGTGGGTCTTCGCCCGCAACCCGCTGCCGAACCCGGTCGACCCGCCCGGGTGAACCGGGCGGGTCGGCCCGGGGCGGGTCACCACAACATCACCGCGATCTCGCCGGTCTCGAAGCTGGAGTACATCCGCAGCCGCAGGACGTACCGCCGGCCGGCCACCAACCGGGCGGTGATCTTGGCGTTCAGGGCCGTCCCGCTGTCGTCGTCCCCGTCGACGTACCGCAGGTCCCCGCCCTGGTCCTCGAACAGGACCATGACCGTGTCCGACCCGCCGAACGTCTGCATCCTGTACGACCGGGTGGTGGTCGGGCTGATGGCGAAGTTGGCCTGCTCGGCCGGGGCCAGGGTCAGCGACTGCGACCGGAACGGCTTGAGTTCCGGCAACCCGGCGTCGTCGGCCGGCGGGTAGAACAGCTTGGCCTGGGCGACATCGTGGGCCGACAGCCCGCCGGCCGGCCGGAGCCCGGTGCGGTATTGTTCCGGCTGCTGGATCAGCCCCGGGCCGAAGGCGTAGTGCATGACCGAGTTCGGGTCCCACTGGGTCCCGTCCACCTCGGCCGGGTTCAGCTTGCGGAGGATGTTGAACTCGGTCGTCGCCCGGTCCCAGTTGTTCGGCGGGCCGCCGAAGTAGTCGTACACCGCGTCCTCGTCCCAGACGATCCCGGCGAACGGGTTCTGGTGCTCGTGCGGGAAGCCGAGGGTGTGCCCGATCTCGTGGACGGCCACGTCCTCCTTCCGCGGGTCGGTCCGCAGGTCCCACCCGAAGTTCATCGTCCGCTCGTTCCGGCCCGGGATGTCGACCACGTCCCGGCCGACGTACGACCAGGCCCCGTCGCCCCGGACGAACCCGATCCGGACCTCGGCCGAGGCGGTGTCCCGGACCTCCTCGAACTTGACCCCGATCCCGACGTTCCGCCACACCTCGAACCCCTTGCGGACCAGGTTTTTCTCCTCCTCCGAGGCCGGGTCGTCGAAGAAGGTGTACCGCAGCTTGGTCCCGTTCACCCACTTCTTGCCGACCAGGGCGATCAGCCGGGCCCGGGCCGGGGACACGTCCGGGGCCAGGACCCGGGGCGGGGTCCGGGGGACGGCGCAGTGGCCGGGCAGGGCGGCCTCGGCCGGGGCCTTGGACCCGCCCGGGCCGTCCGGCTTCAGGATCGCCTCCAGGGCGGCCAGCCGTTGCAGGAGGGCCGCCTCCCCGCCGGCCGGGGCCATCGCACCGTTCCCGGCCGCCGGCCG
>JAIEQN010000547.1 GCA_019747685.1 Gemmataceae bacterium | reverse complement strand
TGGTGGCGCGGCTCCGGCCGGTGGTGGCGGGCGCGGCGGCGCGGGAGGTGGGCGATGACGTACCGTAAACCCCTCCCCCGGCGCCCCGGCTACGCCCTGGTGGCCGTGCTGGTCGTGGTGGTGGTGCTGTCGCTGGCCGCGTACCAGTTCGTCGAGGTGATGGCGGCCGAGCGGCGGGCCGCCACCCGGCTCGGGACCGCCGCCCAGGCCCGGGTCGCGGCCGTCTCCGGGGTCCACCAGGCGGCCGCCATGCTGGCCGACCCCTCGACCCTCAGCGGCACCCTCGGGAGCGACCCGCTCGCCGACGGGGCGTTCGCCGAAACCACCGTCCACGCCGGGTCCGGGCCGAAGACCGAGGCCCGGTTCATCCTCGTCGCGGTGGCCAACACGGGCAGCGGGTCGTTCCAGACCCGGTACGGGGCGGTCCTGGACGAGGCCGCCAAGCTGAACGTCAACGCCCTGATCGCCCAGGACCCGGCCGGGCAGGTCCTGTACGACGCCCTGATGAAGCTCCCGGGCATGACCGCCGAGGTGGCCGACGCCATCGTCGACTGGGTCGACGCCGACGACGACGCCCGGACGGCCGGGGCCGAATCGAGCTACTACCTCGGGCTCGTCCAGCCGTACCGGGCCAAGAACGGCCCGCTCAACAGCCTGGACGAGCTGCTGTTGGTCAAGGGGGTGACGCCGACGCTGCTGTTCGGGTCCGACCGGAACCGGAACGGGGTGGCCGACGAGGACGACGGGCCGGGCGAGTTCAGCCGCGGCTGGGCCGACTACCTGACCCCCTACGGGCGGGAGCTGAACCTCGACTCGGCCGGCACCCTGCGGGTGAACGTGAACGAGTCCGAGGACCTGCCGGCCCTGCACGGGAAGCTGGTCACGGCCGTCGGCCAGGACCTGGCCGACCTGATCCTGGCGTACAAGATGTTCTCCGTCTCGACCCCGCCGGCGCCACCGACCCTGTCGTTTTCGGTCTCGAACGTCCGCCCGAGCGGCGGGTCCGGCGAAACCGTCACCACCGGCACCGTCCGGATGTCGGCGACCGTGACCGTGGACAGTGGGAATACCGCGCGGACGGGGGGCGGGCAGTCCGGCACCAACCGGCAGGCCCAGAACACCACCGTCGGGACGATGGGCGACCTGTCCACCGCGGTCAAGACGGCCCTGGGGAACGACCCCCAGAACCGCCGCCGGCTGAAGTCGCTGCTCGACCTGCGGAACGTCCGGGTCACCCTCCCGAAGGCGGCCGACGCCCCCCCGGAGGCCCCGACCGTCGTGGTCGACTCGCCGCTGAACGACTCGGCGAAGCTGAACGAGCACCTGCCGACCCTGCTCGACAAGACGACCACCACCACGGCCGTCGAGTTGGTCCCCCGGGTCAACGTGAACACGGCCCCGCGGGAGGTGTTGCTGACGATCCCCGGGCTGTCCGACACCGACCCGGCCGCCGTGGTCGACGCCATCCTGGCCCAGCGAGCCACCCAGGCCAAGGGGGCGGTCGGGACCGTCACGGCGGCCTGGCTGGTCACGTCCGGGGCGATCACCCCGGACGTGTTCAAGAAGGTCGAGAAGTACGTCACCGGGCGGACGATGGTGTACCGGGTGCAGGCCCTCGGGTACTTCGCCGAGGGCGGGCCGACCGCCCGGGTCGAGGCGGTGGTCGACACCAACCAGGGGGCCCCCCGGGTCCTGTTCTTCCGCGACCTGTCCGACCTCGACACCCCCCGGGGGTTCGAGCCGCCGGGCCGGTAGCCCAGTTTCGAGTTTCGAGTTTAAAGTTTCGAGTTCACCCTCCCCGGATTGCGAGCGAACCCGGGGGTCCGAACGCGGGACAAAAAACTCGAAACTCGAAACTCGAAACTCGAAACTGGAGTTCCTTTGCGATACCTGGCTGTTGACCTCGACTCGGGCGGGCTGTTCGTCGTCTCCGGGTCGGCCCGGGGCGGGGCGGCCAAGGTCGAGCACGCCCTGGCCTGGGCGGCCGGGGAAGAGCACGGCCCGCCGGCCCTCTCGGCCGACACCGCCAAGTCCATCGGCGAGGGGCTGCGGGACCGGCTCA
>JAIEQN010000588.1 GCA_019747685.1 Gemmataceae bacterium | reverse complement strand
CGTGACCGGGTGCATCCGGATGGTGATGCCCCGCTCGCGTTCGAGGTCCATGCTGTCGAGCGTCTGGGCCTTGATGTCCCGCTCGGACACGGCCCCGGTTTTCAGCAGGAACTGGTCGGCCAGGGTGCTCTTGCCGTGGTCGATGTGGGCGATGATGCAGAAGTTGCGGATGTTCGCGGTCGGCGTCGGCATGAAGGTCGGCGCTCGGGGATGCGGGCACACAGGCCGGGAGGCCTGTGCCACCAGGAACTTGCTCTTGGTGGCACAGGCCTCCCGGCCTGTGCTGCCACAACCAGTTTACCGCCTCCGCGGACGGCCGAATAGGGCACCGGGGGCTTCCGGCCCGGGGTGAGGGGTCGGGAAACCCGGGGAATCGGGTTTGACTCCGCCCCGGAGGAATGTATAGTACAGGCGTACAGTTGGTCTCGAATCGGCCAGGAAAAGTGGCCCGGGGCGGGCGGAGGGCGAGCATGAGCGGGTCCGGTCATGCGGGGGTCGGGACGCAACCCCGATCTTTGACACGGGTTCGGCCCTGCCGGGCGGGCGAGCATGCACCCCCGGCTGCGCGCGGTCGGTGAGAAAACGCTAGCAATTCCAGCGAAAAACCGATCTGGGCGGGGTGGTGAAAAAACAGGGGGGGAGGGGGGTGGCCATGCGGCGAAAGCCGCCCCGCTGGACCGAGCCTTCACCGGTTTCACAGGTTACGGTTGAACGCTGGCAAAGAAGGGCATGGCCGGGCGTGACCGGCCCATCGGCGTTGACCCGGGGCCGGAAATCCCGAAGATGACGGTTGGAGAACCCGACCCGGGGGCGTCGATGCGTGTGCTCGTTCCGTTGGCCGCCGTGACCGCCGCCGCCGTCCTGTTCGGGGTGGCGGCCGAGCCGGACAAGGGGCCGGCCGAGGAGGTCCGGGCCGACGCCCTGGCCGCGTTCGTCAAGGGCCAGAAGGACAAGGTGGTGGTGGTCGACTTCTGGGCCACCTGGTGCGCCCCGTGCGTCAAGAACTTCCCCCACCTGGTCGGGCTGCACGAGAAGTACTCGGACAAGGGCCTGGTCTGCGTCGGCGTCAGCCTGGACAAGCAGGGCCCGGCCGAGGAGTACAGCCGGGACAAGGTGTCGGCCTTCCTGAAGGGGAAGAAGGCGGGGTTCAAGAACGTCATCCTGGCCGACCCGGACGCCGACGAGGGGAAGCTGGCCGAGGCGTTCGGCAAGGGGGCCGGCATCCCGTTCGTGGTGGTGTTCGACAAGGCCGGCCGGCGGGCCTGGGACAGCGAGTCGAGCCGGACGAAGGACGCCGACCTGGCGGCCCGGGTCGAGGCGGTGGTGAAGGAGCAACTGGCCCGGTGATCCATTCCCTCATCCTCTTCCGGGGGCGTTCCGATGCGGGCGACGGCGTGGGCGGCGGCGTGGGCGGCGGTGGCGGCCCTCGCCGCCGGGTGCGGCGGCGGGGAGAAGACCCCCGGCCCCGGGGCGAACCGGCCGGGCGGCCAGCCGACCGGGGCCCCGAAGCTGCCGACCGGCGAGCTGAAGGACGGGACCGCGGCCGACCTGGACGCCTTCCTGAAGGACAACAAGTCCTTCGTGGTCCTGTACGAGTTCTGGTCGGTCGGGGACCCGGGGGCGGCCGACCGGGTGGCCAAGGTGGACAAGCACTACCTGGAGAACCTGGGGTACGGGCTGCGGACCGCGGCCGTGTGCGTGGACGACCCGGGGAAGCGGGCCGAGGCCGAGAAGCTGCTCAAGGACAAGGACGTGCGGGCGGCCAACTTCTTCCTGACCGACAAGGCCGCCCCGGGGCTGGCCGAGAAGTACGGGTTCGCCGGCCAGACCCCGCACCAAGTGGTCTTCGCCCGGAGCGGGGACCGGGTGTGGAAGACCGGGGACCCGCTGCCCCAGGTGACCGGGCCGGGCGGGAAGGCCGAGGCCAGCCCGGAGCGGAAGTTCCAGGTGCTCGTGTTCCAGGAGTTGGACAAGACGAAGTAGGGGGGCGGCCGATGCGGACGGCGGCCTGGGCGGTGGTGCTGGCGGCCGCGGCCGGGTGCGGCGGGGGCGACCCC
>JAIEQN010000711.1 GCA_019747685.1 Gemmataceae bacterium | reverse complement strand
CCGGGGGGAGGGGTCTGCGGGACCACTCCGGTTGTTCGGGCCCGTAGAATCGGTACAATCGGAGGCTTAGTGGGGCGAGGCGCCCCTCTGCCTTAGTACAGCGATACGCCGGCCGTCAACCCCGGGGCCGGCCGGGTCGCCCGAACCGCCGCCGCAAGTCAAGGACCGGTCATGGCCTACAACCCGTTCAACATTTTCCGGCGGAACCAGCGGGCGATCTTCGCCGTCATCACCGTCTTCATCATGTTCACCTTCGTCCTGTCCAGCGGGATGACGGGCGGGGCCGACTTCTTCGACTGGTTCCCCCGCTGGCTCGGGAAGAAGGGGAACCGGGGGGACGCGGTCTGCACGATCGACGGGTCGCGGGTCTACCAGCGGGACGTGGACGCCCTCCGCCGGCAGCGGGTGATCGCCAACCGGTACATGCAGGCGGCCGCCGGGGAGAGCCTCGCCGGGCTCCGCCGGACGCTCCAGGACGCGGCCCAGCGGGGCAGCCAGGAGCTGTCGTTCTTCTACCAGATGGCCCTGAACGTCCAGGACGGGCGGCAGCTCGCCGGGCTGGCGTCCCTGATCCGCCAGAGCCCGAAGGCCAAGGAGGCGGACAGGGAGGCGGCCGACGCCCTCGACGCCCTGACCGGCCTCTACCTCGGGCTGGCCATGAGCCAGCAGGCCGGGACGTACTTCGGCGGGGTCCCCAACCGGACCACCCGGGACGCGGTCGAGTTCATGCTCTGGGACCGGAAGGCCCGGGACCTGGGGATCGACTACACCGAGGACGATGTCCGGGCCCTCCTCAACCAGGAGTTCCACGGCCAGTTCCCGAACGACGCCGAGGTCGTCCAGGCCCTGCGGCGGGAGGTCGCCGGGTTCACCCCGGCCGCCGCCGCGACGGCCCTGGCCGCCGAGTTCCGGGTCCGGACCGCCCGGACCGCCCTGCTCGGGTCGGACACCGGCCGGGGCGACCGGACCCTGGCCCACCCCCCGCTCTTCGCCCCGGCCCACGACCTGTTCGCCTTCTACCGGGACAAGGCCAGCCCGACCGAGTACGAGGTCCTGGCCGTCCCGGCGGCCGCGTTCGTCGGGGCGGTCAAGGGGGAGCCGACCGAGGACGAGCTGCGGCGGCTCTTCGAGGACCGCAAGGACGCCGAGCCGGACCCGGCCAAGGAGGAGCCCGGGTTCCGGGAGCCGCGGAAGGTGAAGGTCGAGTGGGTGTCGGCGGCCGGGGACGAGCCGTACTACCGGACCAAGGCCCGGGCCGCCCTGGAGGCCGCCGAGCGGTACGGGACCGCGGCCGTCCTGTGGGGTCTGGCCGTCCCGGTCCCCGGGGTCGGGCCGGCCTGGGCCGTCGACGCCGCCGCCCCGGCCGCGCTAACAGAGCCGCTCGTGCAGGCCAAGTACCAGGCCGAGGTCCGGCGGCACCACGGGGTCGTCGGGTTCCGCTGGGGCGGGGTCAGCTCCCACGTCACCCCGGACGACCTCCTGGACACCAGCGTCGTCCAGCCGAAGGTCCTGGCGGCGGCCGTCGGCGGGGCCGGGAACCCGTTGACGGCGACGAGCCTGGCCTACACGGCGGCCGTGTCGGCCGAGGTCCGGGGCCGGGTGAAGGCCGGGATGCCGCTGGTCCTGGCCGGGGTTCCCGGGTGGGGCCAACTGGCCCGGGTCGTGGCGGCCGAGGCCGAGTACCGGGCGGCCCTGCCGGAGCCGCTGCCGCTGGCGGCGATGAAGCCCGAGCTGCTGCGGGAGCTGGCCGAGCGGAAGGCCCGGGACCTGGCCCTGGCCGACCTCCGCAAGCTCCGGGACGAGGTGGCCAAGCTGGCCGACAACGGGAAGGCCAGGGACAAGGGGCCGGCCCGGAACTACGTCGCCGAGTTCGTCAAGGAGCGGGGGCTCAAGACCGGGGCGTCGGCCGACCTCCAGAGCGAGTGGACGATCGGGGACGACCCCGGGCTGGCCCCGCTCAAGGCGGTGCTGGACAAGGGTGCCGGGCTCTTGAACCCGCACGGCAACCTGCCGGAGGCGTTCGGCCGGAAGTTCTTCTACGCCGAGCGGTTCT
>JAIEQN010000554.1 GCA_019747685.1 Gemmataceae bacterium | reverse complement strand
GGGCCTTGTGGGAGCGATCCGACCTACCGTTCCCGAGAGGGACGACTCAATAGCTTTGCTTACCTCCGACGCAGTAGGGGCTGACGACCCGTCGGGTCGTAGGGGTCGTGCCGGTCCTGTCGGTCGGGGTGAAGAAGCGGGGGGCAACGTGCCGATACCGGGGTACGTCGTCCGACACACGGTCCGTCGCCACCCACACCCGAGGCCGCGATGCCCCAGTCTGCCCCGTCGTCCCGCCTCGACCTGAACCGGCTCGACGAGCGGACCGTGCCGAGCACCGTCACCGTCGCCACCACCGCCCGGCCGTTCGACTTCGTCGGCACCGGGACGCTGACCACCCACACCGCCACCGCGGCCGGCGAGACCTCGCTGACGAACGACGCCACCGCCGCCGTCACCCTCAACGGGGTGGTCGATTACGCCGGCCAGTCGGCCGGGCGGAGCGGGACCGTGACCGTCCAGGGGACCGGGACCGGGACGGAGGCCGCGACCGACGCGGCCGCGGCCGGCGGGATCGGCGACTACGCCCAAACGGTCAAGGGGCAGTTCGGGTTCCGGGACGCGAACGGGGTGGTCACCACCACCGACCCGCTGACCGGGACGAGCAAGTGGGTGACGGACGCCGCCACCGGGACGGCTGCGGTCGGGCCGCAGCCGCTGACCGGGACGTTCGACGTGGCCACGTTCCAGCTCCAGACCGCCTGGGGCGACCCGGCCGCGACCGACCAGGCGTCCGGGACGCTGACCGCCACCCTGGAGAACAAGTCGAAGGCCCCGACCGACCTCGGGTTCGTCGAGCAGTCGGTCGCCCGCACGGCCGACGGGAGCCTGGACCTGCGGTTCACCGTCGGGGCGAGCGGCGGCCTCGTCCGGGCCGCGACCCGGGACACGGCCGTCGCCCACGTCACCGCCACCTGGGAGGGGGGCGGGAAGTCGGAGGCGGTCGAGCTGGGCGTGCCGGTCTACTGGAACACCGGGTCGGTGGCCGTCCGGGTCGACGACCTCGACCCGCCGGCGTGGGCCGAGACGCTGACCGTGCGGCTGGACGCCGACGGCAAGCTGGCCGAGGGGGACGAGGCGAACAACACCTGGACGGTGACGCTGGCCGACCTGCCGACGCCGGCCCCGGAGCCGCAGCCCGAACCTGAGCCGCAGCCGGCGCCGACCCCGCAGCCCGAACCGACGCCGGCCCCGCCGCCGAAGCCGTCCGCCTTCCGCGTCAGCGGCGGCGCCAACCCGCAGGTCGAGTTCCGGGACGAGACCGGCCGGCTGCTCGGGTCGGCCACGACCTTCGAGTCGTACGGCGGGCCAGTCAACCTGGCGGTCGGGGACGTGAACGGGGACGGCGTGGCCGACGCGGTGGTGGCGGCCGGGGCCGGCGGCGGGCCGCGGGTGCGGGTGGTCAACGGGGCAAACGGGCAGGAGTTGGCCAACTTCTTCGCCTACGAGATGGACTTCCGGGGCGGGGTGAACGTGGCCTCGGCCGACGTGACCGGGGACGGGAAGGCCGACATCGTGACCGCGGCAGGGGAGGGCGGCGGGCCGCACGTCAAGGTGTTCGACGGGGCGACCGGCGAACTCGTCACCGAGTACTTCGCCTACGAGATGGACTTCCGGGGCGGGGTGAACGTGGCGGCCCTGGACCTGGACGGAGACGGCAAGGCCGAGGTGGTGACCGCCCCCGGCACCGGCGGCGGGCCGGTGGTCCGGGTGTTCGACGGCACCACCGGGGGCGAACGCCAGGTGCTGTACGTCGCCCCGGAGACGGCCCGGAAGGGGGTCAAGCTGGAGGTGGCGGTGGACCCGGCCGGGGGGATGATCGTGTCGGCCGACCCCGGCCCGGACGAGCCGATCGCCCGGTTCCACAGCCAACTGAAGGCCGGCGGGCCGCTCCTGTCGGACCTGGACGAGCTGATCGGGGGGTGAATCGCGTGCGCGGGCGAGCCGGGTGACGGTGGCGAGCCGGTGAGCACGGCGAGCCGGGAGCGTGAGCGACCGGAGACCGAGCGATCGGGAGCGTGAGCTGGCGAGCCGGGAGCGTGAGCGACCGG
>JAIEQN010001089.1 GCA_019747685.1 Gemmataceae bacterium | reverse complement strand
ATCATCCCCACGCCGACCCGGTCGTTCGCCCCGGCGGCCCGGGAGTACGACGCGGCGGAGAGGGCCGCGGCCCCGGTCGTGGCGAGGAAGGTGCGGCGGTCGGCGGTCGGGTCCATCGGGTCGGCCCTGGGGGATTACCCGATGGTGGCCGATGGCCGGGCCGAACGCAAGGGGCTACCGGCAGCCCGGCTCGACCCGCAGCACGAGCCAGCCGCGGAGGACGGGGCACGGCGTCTTGTCGTAGAGCGGGCCGAGGTACAGCCCGGGGGCGACTTCCCGCAGCTCGTCCCGCGTCTTACCCAGGATCGGCGTGCCGGGCGGGTACTCGACCACCAGGGCCGGCCGGCCGTCGAGTAGACTGGGACCGACCTCGTAGTGCGAGCGGATGGCGTGGACGCCGCCGACCCACCGGTTCACGAACGTCCCGTCCGGCTCCGCGGTCTTCCCCTTCCAGGCGGCGTTGGTCAGGCCGGTCTTGATCGGCCCGCGGCGGTCGGCCAGGCTGACCAGCCGGCCCCGGGCCTCGCCGACCAGCGGCGTCCCCATGTCCGAGCCGAGGAACAGAGCCCGGAGCTGGGCGGCGTCCATCCGCCGCAGGTCCCGCTCGGTGAGCGGGCCGCCGGGGCCGGCTCGGGTTCCCAGCGGGACGACCAGGAGCAGGCCGAGGGCGGCGGTCCGGATGAGAAGCAGTCGCATCGAATGGCCCGGTTGCCGAACGGGATGTGCCCACATCCCCTATCGGCCGGGCCGCGGCTCACGGTGAGCCGGCCGGGGCGGTTCCGTCCGCCACGCACGCCTTGACCCGCCCGGTCGTACCGGCTCGACCGGTCCCGCGACCACGCCCGACCCGTTGCCCCGCTCCCATCGGGCAACTCGAACCCGGCCCGTGTCCGATCCCTGAGAGTGAACGGGCCTCTCGGAGCCGTGTCCATGCTCCCCGTCGTATGCCTCGTCCTGGCCTGGCCGTGTGCCGACGCCCTGCCGGCGATCACCCGGACCGCCGACGGCCGGGCCGGCGACCCGGTCAACCTCCGGCTAGTCGGCACCCGGGCCGAACTGGACGCCGCCTTCCGGGCCGCCGGGTGGTCGCCGGCCGACCCGATCACCGTCCGGTCGGCCGTCCGGATCGGCTGGAGCGTGGCCCTCGACCGGCCCTACCCGCGGGCCCCGGTCAGCGACCTCTACCTGTTCGGGCGGGTGCAGGACGTGGCGTTCCAGCGGTCGGTCGGCGGGTCGGCCCGGACCCGGCACCACGTCCGCTTCTGGCGGGCCGGGTGCGACCCCGAGGGGCGGCCGGTCTGGGTGGGTGCTGGGACGTTCGACCTGAAGGTCGGGCGGAGTCCGGCGACGGGCAAGCTGACCCACCGGATCAGCCCGGACGTGGACGCCGAGCGGGACACCATTCTGGCCGAGCTGTCCCGGGCCGGCGGGCTGGCGGACGTGCGGCTGACCCCTCAGGCCGGGCCGTTTGCCGGCCGCAACGGGGAAGAAGACTGCTATTACACCGACGGCCGGCTCGGGGAGGGCGTCCTGGCCGCCCGGCCGGCGTGTCCGCGTCGGCCCTGACCGGCCCGGGCTACCCGTTCGGGTTGTCCCGCTTGTACAGCGGCAGGTGCCGGTAGTAGACCTCCAGGGTCAACAGGCACAGACAGGTGGTCCCGAGCCGGCCGCAGTTGGCCCCGATCGACCCGCCGTCCGGGTCCCAGCTCCCCCGCAGGGCCGGGGTGTCCCGCCGCTGGACGACGACCAGCCAGTCCCGCATCCCGCCCTGCCGGGCCCCGGCCTTGTCGGCCGGCCCCTCGTTCCACTCCCGCCACTCCGGCCCCTCGAAGAAGTGGACGACCTGGGTGGCGTAGTAGAAGTAGTACATGTCCGGGGTCGGCCCGCTCTTGCCCACCTCGGCCCGGGTCTTCGGGGCCCGCTCCCGCTTGGTCCGCGGCTCGTTCGGGCCGGCCGCCGGGTTCGGGCTGCCGAAGAGCCCCGGCACCCCCCGGGCCATCCCGGCGATCCCCGGCCCCCACCCCTCCCAGT
>JAIEQN010000653.1 GCA_019747685.1 Gemmataceae bacterium | reverse complement strand
GGCGGGCCCGGCTGGCCGCCCCGTTCCCGGCCGGGTGGGACCGGCCGGTCCGCGACCACCTGAAGGCGGCCGAGCGGGACCCGGCCCTGATCGACCGGGCCGGACTGGAGCGGCAAATCGCCAATGCCCTGGCCGGCGACCCGGCCGCGGTCGCGGCAGTCCAGCGGCGGGCGGCCGACGGCGGGCCGGACGCCGTCCCCTTGCTCGAAGCCCTGACCCGGTCGTACCTCGACGCCCACCGGCTGGCCGACGCCGGGCGGGCCGCCGGCCGGCTGCTCGCCGCCGCCCCCGACCACCCGCTCGGGTACTTCTGGCGGGGCCTCGTCCTCGACTTGACCGGGCACGAGGGGCCGGCGGCCGAGGCCGACCTCCGCAAGGCGGTCGAGTTGGCCCCGGGCGAGCACGCCCCCCGCCTCTGGCTGGCCGGGTACCTGGCGCGGTTCGCCCGGACCGCGGCCGAGGGGCAGCGGCTGTTCGCCGACCTCGCCCGGGAGCGGCCCGACGACCCGGACCTCTTGGCCGGGCTGGGGGCGGCGGCCCTGACGGCCGGCGACCCGGCGGCCGCCCGGCCGGCCCTCGGCCGGCTACTCGAACTCGCCCCGGACCACCCGGCCGGGCTGGCGCTGTGGGGGCGGTTGATCCTGGACGAAGGGGACCCGGCGGGGGCCGAGCCGGTGTTGCGGCGGGCGGCCGAACGGTCCCCGCACGCTTACGACCCGAACGCCCACCTGGCCGTCTGCCTGTTCCGGCTCGGCAAGGAGGCGGAGGCGACGGCCTTTCGGGAGCGGGCCGAGCGGGCGAAGGCCGACCAGCGGCGGATCGTCCAACTCCTGCAGCAGGACGGCGACCGGCCGGCGGCCGCGGCGGCGGCCGAGCTGGGCACCCTTTACCTCCGGACGGGCCAGCCCGAACTCGGGCGGAACTGGCTGCGGCGGGCGCTGGAGATCGACCCGGGGTACGAGCCGGCCCGGAAGGCGCTGGCCGAGGACCGGGCCAAGGCCGGGGGGTAGCGGCCGGCCGGGCGGGGATGAATCACTTGGGGCCGGCCGCCTTCGCCCGCTCGGCCAGCGCCTCGCGGGTCGGCCGGTGGGCCGGGTCGACGGCCAGGGCGCTTTGCAGCCACCGCAGGCCCTCCCGCTCGTGGCCGTTGCGGATCATCAGCACCCCGGCCTTGTACCGCAGGTCCGGGTTCCGCGGGTCCTTGGCCACCGCCTTCGTCACCTCGGTCATCTCCCGGAGGTCGGCGGCCGCCCGCTCGTGCCGCCCCCGCCAGACCGCGGCCTCGTCCGCGTGCCCGGTCTGGCCGAGGCAGACGGCCAGGTTGTAGACCACGTCCGGGTCGCCCGGGACCAGGGCGGCCGCCTTCCGCAGCCACGGCAGGGCGTCGGCCGGGCGGCCGGCCTGCTGCTCGACGTACCCCCGCTCGGCCAGGGCCAGCGGGTGGTTCGGGTCCCGCCCCAGGAGGTCGTCCAGGGCCCGGGCGGCCGCGGCCGAGTCGCCCAGGAGCTTGTGGCACCGGGCCATCCCGAGCAGGACCTCCGGGTCGGCCGGCCGGCGGTCGGCCAGCCAGTCGAAGTGCGGCAGGGCCTCGGCCGCCTGGTGCTGGTCGGCCAGGATTTGCCCGGCCCGGAGCCGGGCCTCCTCGTCGTCCGGGGCCAGCGCCGCCGCCGCCCGGGCCGACTCCAGGGCGAGCTGCGGGACCTCCAGCCGGCGGGCCACGTCGTACATCCACAGCCGGGCCCGGACGTTCTCCGGCTCGGCCTCGACCCACGGCTGCAACACCTCGTAGGCGGCCGCGAGCTGGTATTCGGTGATGTAGTTCGGGACCAGGACCGCCCGGGCCAGGTCGCGGTCCGGGTTGCCCGGGCGGTCGAGCGCCCGGAGCGGCCCCTCGACCGCCCGGAAGTCGCCCGTCTCGGCCCGGACCAGGAGGGTCTCGATCTCGATCTGCTCGGGCGACCAGCCGACCTGTCGGGCCCGGGCCAGGTGGCGGGTGGCGGCCGCGCGGTCCCCGCCGAGGCGGGCCGCCC
>JAIEQN010000737.1 GCA_019747685.1 Gemmataceae bacterium | reverse complement strand
GACCAGGAACGTGGTGTAGTCCGGCGGGGCGGGGACGGCTCCGTCCCGCAGCCCGGGCCGGGCCGGCCCGTACCGGGCCTTCGCCCCGGCCGCCAGCGGGGCGGGGTCGTCGGCCCCGGCGAGCCGGGGGTGTGGACCCCCGGAGGCCAGGAGGGTCAGGCCGACCAGGAGACGGAAACGGCGGGCGGACACGGCGGCCTCCGGCAGCGGGGGACCGGGCACCCGGTCCAGCTTAACCGGCCGCCGGCCGGGGGTCCACGGGCCGGTACATGGTGGCACAGGCCTCCCGGCCTGTGCGAGAATGCACAGGCCGGGAGGCCTGTGCCACCGGGAGGTATGACCCGCCGGAGATCACCCATGCCCGACCCGACCCGCCGCGACGTACTCGGGGCGGCCGCGATCGTCGCCGGAAACGGCGGCCTCGTGGCCGCCGAAACAGGGGGCCTACACCCCCCGCCCGCCAAGAACGACCTGATCCGCACCGAGAACGACCGGGACGGGACGACCGACTGGCAGCTCACCTACGTCAAGTTCGACCCCAAGGCCAAGCACCGGCAGTCCCTCATCGAGGGCTACTGCGACCGGATGAGCGCCCCGGCCGGGGAAGCCGTCCGCTTCTTCGTCAGCACCGACCCGGCCACCCCGTTTACGATCGACCTGTACCGGCTCGGCTACTACCGCGGCACCGGCGGCCGGCACCTGCGGACCCTCGGGCCGTTCCCGGGGCGGCCCCAGCCGACCCCGCCGGTCGGCGACCTGCGGCTCCGCGAGTGCCGGTGGGAGCCGTGTACCGCCTTCGCGGTCCCGAAGGACTGGCCGAGCGGCGTCTACCTCGGCAAGCTGTCGGCCGAGAAGCACCGTTACCAGGGCTACGTCGTCTTCGTCGTCACCGACGACCGCCCGGCCGACCTCCTGTTCCAGTGCAGCACCAACACCTGGCAGGCGTACAACCTCTGGCCGGACGGGTACTCGCTCTACCACAACGACCGGCCGGACAAGCGGCCGCTCGTCTCCGGCGTCCGGGCCGGCTTCGACCGCCCGTTCGCCCGCTACCCGCAGGTCACGGACACGCCGTTGACGCTCGGGTCGGGCGAGTTCCTGCCGTTCGAGTTCCCGTTCGCCTACTGGCTGGAGGAGCACGGCTACGACGTGACCTACTGCACCAACGCGGACATCCACCGGTCCGCCGACGCCGTGACCCGGTGCAAGGCATTCCTGTCCGTCGGCCACGACGAGTACTGGACCCGGCGGCAGTACGACCACGTGTCGGCGGCGGTGAAGGCCGGGGTGAACGCCGGGTTCTTCGGCGGCAACTCGGTCTGCTTCGTGACCGGCATGTACCCCGCGGCCGACGGCCGGCCGGACCGGGTGATCGAGCGGCGGGGGCGGTACGGCGGGGTCCGCCCGGCCGAGCGGCCGTGGATGGCCGACCTGCCCGAGGACGGCCCGGACGAGGCCCTGCTCATGGGTGCCCGGACGGTGATCCCGTTCAACGGGTCGGGCGACTGGGTCTGTGCCAAGCCGGACCACTGGGTCTTCGCCCGGACCGGGATGAAGAAGGGCGACCGCATCCCCGGGCTGGTCGGGTGGGAGCACCACGGCGACCCGGCCCCGATCCCGGGTCTGGAGGTGGTGGCGGCCGGGAAGACGTGGACCGGGGGCGAGGAGGAGAGCCACTACGAGGCGACGGTCTACCCCGGGCCGAAGGGGAACACGGTGTTCAACGCGGCGACGGTGTTCTGGGCCCAGGGGTTGAGTTCGCCGCCGGGGCACTGGCTGCCCTACGTCCACAACGGCCGGCCCCACGGCCCGGACCGGCGGGTGCGGCGGATCACCCGGAACCTGCTCGACCGGTGGACGGGCGGGTGAGCCCGGCCCCGGCCGGGCACGCGGAATGCCACCTCACCCGACCCGGAGGTGTCCCATGTCCGATCTCACCCCGGCCGACCCGAAGCCGGCCCCCCGCCGGGGCCAGGGCGACCCGGCCGGGACGGACCCGCCGCCCGGCCGATGTCGCCGGTCGGCGTAAA
>JAIEQN010000308.1 GCA_019747685.1 Gemmataceae bacterium | reverse complement strand
TGCGGCTGGTGCTGCGGACCGACGGCGAGGTCGTGTCCGAGGTGACGCCCCACCTCGGCTACCTCCACCGCTGCGCCGAGAAGATCGGCGAGAACGTCACCCCCGTCCAATTCATCCCGTACACCGACCGGATGGACTACCTGGCCGCGATGAACATGAACCTCGGGTTCAGCCTCGCGGTCGAAAAACTCTGCGGCGTCAAGGTCCCCGAGAAGGCCCGGGTGATCCGGGTCCTCGTCTCCGAACTCAACCGCGTCGCCTCCCACCTCGTCGGGATGGGGGCCTACGGCCTCGACCTCGGCAGCTTCAGCCCGTTCCTCTACGCCTTCCGCGAGCGCGAACACATCCTGGACCTGTTCGAAGACGCGTGCGGGGCCCGGCTGACGTACAGCTACCTCACCGTCGGCGGGGCCCACGACGACCTGCCCGACGGCTGGACCGCCCGGTGCCGGTCGTTCCTCGCCTACTTCAAGCCCCGCATCCCCGAGTACCACGCGCTGTTGACCGACAACCACATCTTCGCCAAGCGGACGGCCGGGATCGGGGTGCTGTCGAAGGCCGCGGCCCTGAGCTACGGCTGCACCGGCCCGGTCCTCCGGGCGTCGCTCGACCGGACCGCCGGCGACCCGGCCTGGGACCTCCGCAAGACCGAGCCCTACTCCGGGTACGAGGGGTACGAGTTCGAGGTCCCCATCCCCCCCTTCGACGCCGCCCCGCCGGGGGCCGTGGTCGGCGACTGCTGGCACCGGTTCTACGTCCGGATGCGGGAGGTGGTCGAGGCCGTCCGGCTCGTCGAGCAGGCCCTCGACCGGTACGACGCCCTGCACGCCGAGGGGGAGCGGGTGAAGGGCGAGTTCGCGGCCCGGCGGGCCGGCCTCCCCCCCGACGACGCGAAGAAGGCGGACGCCGAGTTGGCCGGGCTGATGGCAACGAAGTATTCGCACCGGGTCGAGCCGCCGAAGACGCTGACCCCAGGCGAGTGCTACGTCGAGACCGAGTGCCCGAAGGGGCAGATGGGGTTCCACGTCGTCGGCCGGCCGGCCAAGGAGGCGGTCCCGCTGCGGGTCCGGGCCCGGTCGAGCAGCTTCTGCAACCTGAGCGCGGTCGGCGACCTGTGCCGGGGCTGCCTGGTCGCGGATGTCCCGGCCATCGTCGGGTCGCTGGACATCGTGATGGGCGAGATCGACCGCTGACCCCCTCCCCCCCTCTTTTCTGGCCAATCGACGAATCGCTGGCATTTCCAGCGTTTGGGCGTCGTTTCGGCATGACCACCCGGTCATGCTCGGCCGCCGGCCGCGTCCGAACCCCCCTCACTGTCACCGGTTGCGTCGCAGCCCGAGCAATGCCGTATCCGGTCATGCTCGGCCACCGTCCCGCCCGCCGGTGGCCCTATGCACTGGCGAACATATCTATCCGTATGGACATTACTATCCCGTTGTGCCGTGTCAAATCAGATTTCTGGATTTTTCCCCAGCGTTCGGGAAAAATCGGCGCTCGTGGAATTTTCTTCTTGACAGCAGGGGAACCGCCTGAAACTGTGAGGGTTAATCGTGACTCGCGGGGGTCGGCGGAACATGCGCCACCTTGCGGTGATCGTTCTCGTCCCCGCCGCGCTCGCGGCGGGCCTCTGGTCCGGCGGCAGCCGCTCCGGTCCGCGTGGCCCGGGCGCCGGCCTGGCCATCCCTTCGTCGTCCGGTCCGCTCTATACCGACCCGGCCGGCTTCGACCTCGGCGAGGTTTGGGAAGAGCCGGGGCTGGCGCGGACCCTCGTGATCGAGAACCGCGAGGGGGCAACGATCCGGGTGATCGGCGTCACCTGTGGGTGCGACCGGGTCGAGGTGACGCCAAGCCGGTTCGACCTCCCGCCCGGCCAGTCCCAGACGGTCCGGGCCGTCATCGACGCGGGCGCGACTGCCAGCGGCGGCATGACCCCCCGGCCGTTCCGGGCCGCGCTGCGGGTCCGCTACACCGCCGGGTCGGACCAGGAGCACCAACAGGCGATCGGCGAGTTCCGCGGCACGGTCAAGC
>JAIEQN010000888.1 GCA_019747685.1 Gemmataceae bacterium | reverse complement strand
CCCCCCTCCCGCCGCTCTTCCGGACCAACCGGCTGACCGGGAAGCTCTTGTCGAAGGTCGTCCCGCCCCTGCCGCCGGCCGAGTCGGACGCCGACGCCCGGCTCCCGGGGTGGGCCCGGTAGGCGAGGACCGATACGCTCGGGCGAAATGGAACGGGGGCACGCCGGCCGGCGTGCCCCCGGTTCGTTTCGGGTGTACCCTGCGATGCGGCCCTACCGCCGGGCGACGAAGTAGGCGACGGCGGCCGCCAGCAGCCCGTTGACCACCGCCCCGGCGACGTTTGGCACCACCGACCAGGCCCGGCCGGCGGCCTTCTCCCGGGCCGTGTCCGATCGGGCCTGGGCCTCCCGGAGCGCCGCGAGTTCGCCCTTGAGGGCGACCAACTCGACCGCCACCTCCCGGCGGAACCCCTGGAACCCGTCGGCCGCCCGCTCCTGCTTCATGTCGTGCTGGTCGAGCCGGAGGAGAATCCCTTCGATCCGGGCTTGGGCGGTGGCGGCGAACTGCTGGAGTTCGTCGATCTTGTCGCCGTCGGTCCTCCGGGGCACGTCACTCCCCCCCGTCCCGCATGGCCGCCAGAATCCGGTCGGCCCGGCGGGAAAGCAGGTGGCCCCAGATGCTCAAGAAGCGGGTTTCCCCGAGTTCCGGCGGTTCGAGCCGATCCGCGGCGATCGTCCCCGACGCCTCCCCGGACGAGTCCGACAGCCGCAGCCGGAACACGGCCCGGCCGCGGTGCCGGCCGGCCACGTCCCACTCGGCCGTGACCGGCTCGTCGTCGTACTTCGTCCGGGCGATCTCGGCCAGAAGTTCCGAGGCCCGCTCGACCAGCGGAAAGTCCGCGGACCGGCGGGCCTCATCGGTGTACTTGGTGGCGGTCAGCATGGGTCCCTCCCGGCCGCCATTCTACCACGGCCTGCGGCGGGTTACACCGCCTGCGGGGCGCCCTCGTTGGCGGCCGCGGCCTGGGCCGCCCGCCGCTTCCAGTCCGACAGGATCGACGCGACCCGACCCATGTCCGGCTCCCCGGCCAGCACGATCAGGTCCCCGGCCCGGTCGGTCCGGACCGACCCCCTCAGCCCCCGTTGCGTCAGGTAGCTCAGCAGCGCCCCCCCGTGGGGGCTCGGCACCCGCACCTCGTCCCGATCCCGGTTCAACACGGCGTTCACGGCGGACATCACGGCAACTCCCGGCGGAAGAGGAAAGGCGACCGGTCGTCGGCAGCGATCAACGGTTACAGTACGCCCGCGGACCGACCCCGGCCAGTGGATTCCGAAAATCACCCCGCTACTCGGGCGTGCCACGAAGCGGGCTACGCCCCGCGCAAAAACGCGGCCGGGGGCGCACCGGCCCCCGGCCCCGCATACCCGATTTCCGGCCCCGGTTCTAGCGGACCTTCGCCTTGAACCGGACCACCCCGCCCTGGCCCGGCAGGAGCACCCCCGGCAGTTCCCACCGGACCACCGCCGACCCGGCCTCGTTGTCCGTGGCCGTGAAGTTCGCCGCCCGGTCCGACTGCTGCGACCCGGGGACGTACTCCAGCCGGCCGCTCAGGCTGTCGCTGATGACCAGGTCGGACGCCGGCTTCGACCCGGTGTTCACGTACCGGATGGTGAACGTCACGATACTGCCCGACCCGACCGGGCCGTCCGCGTCCACCGTCTTCGTCACCGTCAGCGGGCAGAGCGTCGGGTACGCGGTCAGCACCTCGGGCTCGACCAACGCCCCTGTCACCGCCACCCCCTCGACCTGGGCCACCACGTTCGGCCGGCTCGTCCCGACGTAGAACCCGACCCCGACCGCCCCGACGTAGACCGACGGCTTGACCCGGGCCGCGAACCCGGCCGGCTTCTCCCGCCCGACCTCCATCATCGCCGCCACCCGGTCCCGGACGTTCTGCGGGGCCATCGTCACGGTGTGCCCGGCCAGCACCGTCGGCACGTCGATCGCCCCCGGGGCGATCTCGGCCCGCTGGACCACGAACCGGGGGACGCAGACGCAGACGACGTTCGACGTAGTTACCCGCCGGG
>JAIEQN010000349.1 GCA_019747685.1 Gemmataceae bacterium | reverse complement strand
CGAAGAAGGACAAGCCGTAACCCGGCGGGCCTCCACGGACCAGGGGCTCGCGCCCCTGGCTACGCGCTCCCCGCCCGCCCCGAGACACCTCATGCCCCGCCTCCTGTCCTCTCTCGCACTCGCACTCGCACTCGCACTCCCGACCCGGGCCGGCACCTCCAACGGCCTGCTCGACATTACCCCGGACGGCAAACGCCTCGTCGTCGCCAACACCGACGCCGGGACGGTCACGGTCGTCGACGCCAAGGCCCGCAAGAAGCTGTGCGAGGTCCCGGTCGGCGACCACCCGGAGGGGGTGAGCTGGGTCGGCGACGGGCCGCTCGTCCTCGTCACCGTCTGGGGCGACGACCGGCTCGTCTTCCTCGACGCCGATGCCGGCAAGGTGGTCCACACCCTGGCCGTGGCCGACGAACCCTACGGGGTGGTGGTGACGAAGGACGGCTCCCGGGCCTACGTCAGCCACGACTACCCCGGCACGGTCGCCGAGATCGACCTCGCCGCCCGGAAGGTGTTGAGGACCTTCCCGGCCGGGGCGTGCGTCCGCGGGCTGGCCCTCAGCCCGGACGAGAAGACGCTGTACGCCACCGAGTTCTACACCGCCAAGCTCATCGCCCTCGACCGGGCCTCGGGTAAGGTGCTGGAGACCTGGTCCGGGCCGGCGTCCGACAACCTCTGCCGCAACGTCGTCCTCCACCCCGAGTGGCCGACGGCGTACCTGGCCCACATCCGCTCCCGGGTCACCGGGTTCGACGCCCGCGGGTCGATCTTCTCGTCGCTGTCGGTCTGCGACCTCGGCCCGACGAAGCCCGGCGACCCCCGCCGCCGGCTCCACTCGGCCGACACCTTCAACGGCGTGCTGGTCGTCTCCAACGCCTGGGAGTCGGCCCTGACGCCCGACGGCCGGCGGCTGTACGTCCTGTACGCCGGGACCGACGACCTGAACCTGTTCGACCCGGTCAACGACCGCTACCGGGATGCCGAGCCGACCGGCGGCATCCGCCGGGTCGGCAAGCACCCGAAGGCCATCCGGGTCAGCCCGGACGGGTCGGAGGTCTACGTCTACAACACGCTCGACTTCGAAATCGGCGTCTACGACCGCGACATCCGCAAGAAGCTGGGCGGGGTGACGGTCTGTGACCCGCCGCACACCCCGGAATGGGTCCGCGGGAAGGAGCTGTTCGTCTCGTCCAAGCAGCCGATGGGCAGCGTGAAGTGGATTTCCTGCTCGTCCTGCCACCCGGACGGGCTGGGCGACGGCCGGGTGTGGCAGAACCCGGAGGGCGACCGGCGGACGGTCCACCTGTGGGGGCTGGCCCACACACACCCGCTCCACTGGTCGGCCGACCGGGACGAGGTGCAGGACTTCGAGTACACGGTCCGGGGCAAGCTGATGCGGGGCCGGGGGCTGTTCGACGGCACCCTCAAGCCCCGGCCGAACTTCCTCACCCTGGCCGAGCTGGACATGGACCTCGGCGGCAAGTCGAAGGACCTGGACGCCCTGGCGGTCTACACCAACTCGTTCGAGTCCCGCTTGTCGCCGCACGCGGCCGGGCCGGGCAAGCTCACCCCCGGTGCCGAGCGGGGCCGCAAGCTGTTCGCGTCCGAGGCGGTCGGGTGCGCGACCTGCCACAGCGGCCCGTACTACACCGACAGCTCCCTGAAGCGGCCGTTCGTGCTGCACGACGTGGGGACCGGCGACGGCCCGCGGGAGCAGATGGGCGGGAAGTACGACACGCCGACGCTGGTCGGCGTCTACCGGACCGGCCCGTACCTGCACGACGGCCGGGCCAAGACCCTCCGCGACGTGCTGACGACGTGCAACCCCGGTGACAAGCACGGCAAGACCAGCCACCTGACCCCGGCCGAGGTCGATGACGTGGTGGCCTTCCTCAAGTCGCTGCCCTACGAACCCCCGCCGTCCGAGACCCCGAACACGGTCCCCTACCGGCTGAAGCGCCGGGCGGGCGGGTGAAGCGAGACCGGCTGGCGGCGTCCCCGGGGCGTGGCCCAGACCGGCCGGTCTGG
>JAIEQN010000681.1 GCA_019747685.1 Gemmataceae bacterium | reverse complement strand
CGATTCCGTCCGCTCGTCCTCATGCCGCCGGGTTACAACACCGAGACGCCGGGGGCTAGATGTCTTCAACACGGCAGTGGACATCCAGTACCTTGAGGAGTTCCTCGACGCGCGGCTCGCACGGGCCGTGGCCGTCGGACAGCTCCAGCTCGGCCCGGCCCTGGCCCGGCTCCGCAGCCGACGCGGGCTCGAAACCCACCTCCGCGGGGGGCACCTCACCGCGGCCGTCGCCGCCGAGGGCCTGGCAGGGGCGACGAACCCGATCACGACCGCGATTCTCCTCCCGGCGGCCCCGGACGCGACGCCGGCCGTCCCGGTCGAACCGGCCGTCGCCAACCGGCTCCGGACCACGACGCTCGGCTCGCCGCTCCACCTCACGCTCGTGGAGGCCGTGCGACGCCGCTACAAGCAGGCCGCGATGCAGGCCGACAAGGCGGACAAGCTACAAGTCCGTGGGCGGCTCAACGCGGACGACGCGAAAAAGTAGCCGTATTCGCGACCGACGAATTGGGTAGTACCGGGTGAACTGGGTAGCGAATTGGGTAATGTTGACAGCTCGGCTACACCGCTCGTGCCTCGTCCCGCTCACCACCCGCCGTCCGACCCCGGCTCGCCCTCGCGGCCGTACATCGTCCGGTACGCCGTGACGTAGCCGAGGGCCGCGTCGGGGTCGATTCCGTGGTAGTGGCGGCATAGCCGGCGGTACAGTTGCAACACCGCTGCGTGCCCGCAGAAGTCCAGTAGGTGGTCGAGGGTGCGCTCGATCCGGCCGGCGTCGCGGCTCCGCGAACGGAGGATGTGTAAAACGATCGGGGCGAACTGCACGAGCGCACGCTCGTGCAGTTCGCCGATCTGCCCGGCGAGGGCGGCGAACTCTCGTGGGAGTCCAGCGTCATCGGCCATAGGGCAAGGTCGCACAGTTTTTGGTGATGGAGAAGGCCATTCTACCGACTCTGGCAGACGAGCCCGCAACGCTGCACGTAGCCGATTGCGTTGCACCGGTCGCCGAAACTGCCTCATCCCTTTGCCGAGGTAACGTCTCCGGACCCGCCCAGGGTCGGTGCGAGAGGGCGGTGGTGCAGGGCCAACCTCTCGCGGTCGTGGTGCCGGGAGCGATCGCGTCGCGCCGGCAAAACCTTCCGTGGATATGTGCGTCGCCGTCACTCTCCGTCGGGCCGGGCGAGCGAACGGATGGTGTCGGCGAGTTCGGCCTCGGTCAGCGTCCACCCATCATGGGGGAGCCGGCCGACGACCCGGAACTTGAGCCGCTGGTAGACGCCGCGGGCGGCCTCGTCGTCGCCCAGCACGTCCGCCGCGAGGGGCCAGCGCGAGCTGCGCCGGGCCGCTCCCCCCGTAACCCCACTCGAACCCGGAGGGCGAGTGGTTCCAGAGGTCGAACCGCGGGTCCAGGCCGCGGCAGCCGCCGGCGTCCGAGACCGTCACGGCGCAGCCGTTCTCGGTCCGGACGCCGGAGTAGGTCTTCATGGGATGTCCTCAAAGGTGTAAAGGGTAAACGCGGGGCGGAGGGGCGGGGGTCGCCCGCCGCCGACTCCTCACGACTACGAAGGCCCGACGGCGGGCCGGCTTTCACGCCGCGAGCGCGAACAGGGCCGCCGCCTGGACGTCGAGCGCCGTCCGGTCGCCCGCGTTCTCCACCTTCCCGGCGAGCCGGGTGAGCGCGTCCACGAGCGCGAAGATGGTGAACCGGCCGCCGGCCACCATCTCGACCGCCTGCTTGGCGAGGCCCCGGCTCAGGCCGTGCTTGGCGAGTTCCTTCATCACCGCCTCGGCGTCCGCACCGAGCGTCTTCTCCATTGCCGTCTTCACCACCCGCAGGAACCCGTCCCGCCGCTCGTCCCGCTTCGAGACGAGGGCCTCGACGTGCCGGCGGATGTCGCCGAGCGCGTCGCCCACCTTGGCCGTGTGCTTGCGGGCGAAGTCGATGACCTCGACCGCGTCCCAGACGATGTGGTTGGCGCAGACCGCCTGGAACCAGAACGTCTGGATGCCGACACTCCGCTT
>JAIEQN010001153.1 GCA_019747685.1 Gemmataceae bacterium | reverse complement strand
GAGGCGATGAACGACCCGCAGAAGGCGAAGGAGTTGCAGGACAAGCTGAAGGAGATGGCCGAGGCCAGGCGGGGCGGCGGGGACGACCCCGACGGCCGCCCGCCGGAGGCACCCGGGGCGTCGTCCACCCGGCTCAACCCGGAGGCCGTCGCCGACGCCAAAGCCCGCGCCCAATCGGCCCAGCTCCAACTGGAGCAGTTCGAGAAGAACAAGGGCAACAAGGACTTGCTCGACCGGCTCGGGATGACCGACGACGAGTACGAGCGGTTCCTCGACGGGTTCCGGAAGAACGCGGCCGCCCTCAAGAAGGAGGCGGAGGAGTCGGAGAAGGCCGAGCCGGTGGCCCCGGGCACCCCGGCCCAGAGCCTCGGCACCGGCGGGAAGGTCGAGAAACGGGGCGGACCGGCCGCCGGGCAGGCCGGGGTCGGGTCGGCCGGGGCCGCCCCGCCGGACGCCCGGGACGCCCTCCGGAAGTTCCGCGAGGGGGCGGCCAAGGTCGCCCCGAAGAAGTAGCCGGCCGGGCCCGGTTCGATCCGCGCCGGTCGTGGCTTTAACCGCCGCCTCCACAGACGGTTGCGGGGCCCGACCGGCCCGTGGTGTCACCCGGCCATGCTCAAGCCGGGATTTGTTCGGCCGCAACCGGATTCGTCAGCCGCGGGGTGTGTGTCCGGGCCAGAACCATCCGCAGGGGGTGGGGCCGGGTAGCGTGGGCACCCTCCCCTGCCCGTCGCCGGTCCGTCACCCCCGCCCCACGCCGAACACCCCCATGCCCCCGCCGAACCGCTACCTGGTCGGGTTCGACGCCCGGCAGACGTTCCACCGGTTCACCGACGTGCTGGTGGTCGGGGCCGGGATCGCCGGGCTGCGGGCCGCCCTCGCCGTCCCGCCCGACCGGAACGTCCTCGTCGTCACCAAGGACCGGGCGACCGAGAGCAGCAGCAGCTACGCCCAGGGCGGGCTGGCCGGGGTCCGCTCCCCCGAGGACACGTTCGAGAACCACGTCGAGGACACCCTGGTCGCCGGCGACGGCCTGTGCGACCGCGACATCGTGGACATGGTCGTCCGCGAGGCCCCGGCCGAGATCGACCAGCTCGTCGCGTGGGGCACCCGGTTCGACCACGAGAACGGCGAGCTGGCCCTGACCCGGGAGGGCGGGCACAGCCACCGGCGGATCGTCCACGCCCTCGGCGACGCCACCGGGTTCGAGGTCATGCGGGCGATGATCGCCACCGCCCGGGCCGCCCCGAACCTGACCCTCTGGGACGACACCTTCACCGTCGACCTGCTGACCCACGACGGGGCCTGTGTCGGGGCACTCGTCTGGCACCCGACGTTCGGCAAGCTGACCGTCTGGGCCAAGCAGGTCGTCCTGGCCGCCGGCGGGTGCGGGATGGTCTACCGGGAGACGACCAACCCGCCGGTCGCCACCGGGGACGGGATGGCCGCCGCGTACCGGGCCGGGGCCGAGCTGCGGGACATGGAGTTCATGCAGTTCCACCCGACGGTGCTCTACGTCGCCGGGTCGGCGCGGTCGCTCGTCAGCGAAGCCGTTCGGGGCGAGGGGGCGTACCTGCGGGACGTGACCGGCGAGCGGTTCATGCCGGCCGAGGACCCGCGGGCCGAACTCGCCCCCCGGGATGTCGTGGCCCGGGCCATCTTCCGGACGATGGAGCGGACCCAGCACCCGAACGTCTACCTCGACCTGTCCCACCTCGACCCGGACATGGTCCGCCGCCGGTTCCCGGGGATCGCCAAGGCCTGCCGGGCGTTCGGGCTGGACATCACGGCCGACCGCATCCCGGTCCGGCCGGGGGCGCATTACATGGTCGGCGGCGTCACCGTAGACGCCGAGGGCCGGACCACCCTGCCGGGCCTGTGGGCCGCCGGCGAGGTCTCGTCCAGCGGCCTGCACGGGGCGAACCGGCTGGCCTCGAACAGCCTGATCGAGGGGTTGGTGTACGGGGCCCGGTGCGGCCGGGGGGCGGGCGCGGCGGCCGGCCGGCTGCCCCGCGAGCAGTC
>JAIEQN010000919.1 GCA_019747685.1 Gemmataceae bacterium | reverse complement strand
GGCGTCCCCGGCCGGCGCGCGGGGGGCGCCCCCCGGGGGGAACCCCCCCCGCCCCCCGCGGCCGCCCCCCGGGCGACGGCTCCTCGCGTGCGGCTGCACGGGCGGTCGTGTGTCCCCCGGCCAGCCCGAACCGGAGGGAGTCGGAGGGTTTGACGCCGACCTCTTCGGTGTCTTGTATCGGAGGATACGGTCTTGGTGGCCGTCTCAATTCGGGAGGGAGGGTGCAGGAACCGTAGGTTCCAGCAATATGGATCAGTTCAGTCCGCTGTCTGGGGATGACCCGGTGAAGCCGTGTTGCTCGGTCCGGTTGCTGCCGTACTCATCGCCGCGGTCGGAAGCTCTATCGAAAAGCGGCGACACCAGTAAACCCCCGACCGAAGTGACGCGTCGTCACGCGGAGAGGATCGGAAGGCGGGACAGGAACTCCGGCGAAACGGACCGACAGAGCCAGACGTGTGGGTTAGCCTGGAAGAACTCGACCCCCGCCGCAGCCGCTTCTCGCGCCCGGACGCGGATCACCACTCCGCCACCCTTCGAGGCCACGACCAGGGCCGCGTAGTCGGGGTTCGATGTGAGGTTGACGAACGCCCGGTTCATCGGCCGGAGGCCGGTCGTCCGAACCGTCGCTAGTGCATCAGCCGACGTGCCGTGCAACAGGACCGCCGGCGGCGGTCGCAACTCCCCCGGCGAACCGAGGGTGACGCTGTGGCCGTAGCGGGCGCGAACAAGTCCGCCCCGAACCTCGAAACGTCCGGGGTCGGTGCCGCGGATCGCGTCTTCGACCTGGTGCCGGTCGAGGGTGGCCCAATCGTAGTGGCTGAACCGGATGCCGATGACGAGTTCGTCCAGGCCGGCGAACCCCTCGTCGTCCAGTGCGACGCCGAACCGGAGCGGATGATGCCGCAAAGCGAACGCCAGGACGCGGACGATCCGCTCCGGCTCGATGTGCTCGTTCAAGACGACTTCCAGGTGGTCAGTGGAGGAGCGGACGAACCGTTTCGCTGGGCAGAATGCGGCCGATGTCCTTGGCACTCCGATCGAGCAGGGCGAGGGCTTCCCGTCGGTACCCGTGTTGGAACAGAACCCGGACCGAACTGGCGTCGTCGTCGCCGAGGGCCGCCCAGAAGCCGACGCGAAACTGGTTCAACTCGACGTACCTCTCGACCGCGGACAAGGTGTCGTCCCGCTCCGGCTGGAGGACGGCGAGACCGTGCGGGGAGGCGATTCCGACGTAGGCTTTCGGCATCACCCCCCTTACCACGGCTCGTCGAGCGGTCTCAACTGCCGAAGACGGACAGCACCGCCTGCCGCCGCTGGTCGGGGAACAGGTGCCGGTAGCGCTTCTGCATCTCGACCGTGGTGTGACCCATGAGCTCGTCGATTACCCGCTGGTCCACCCCGGCCGCCGCCAGGTTGGAAGCGAACGAGTGGCGGAAGGCGTGGTAGCCGCGGAGGACGTGCCACTTCGACCCCTTCACCCCCGACCGGAACGCCTTCCACGTCTGCCCATCGGTCAGCGTGCGGTTCGCCTCGGAGCAGAACGCCAGTTCTCCCCCGGGGTGGTCCCCGGCGAAGTACGCCCGCATGACGGCCTCCACGCGGGGCGTCATGTCCACTGTGCGAAACGTCTCCTTGTCCCGGCTCCGCTTCATCTCCCGAAGCAGGACGAGCTTGGCATCGAAGTCGAAATCCTCGACCCTGGCTCGGAACAGTTCGGCCCGCCTCGCCCCGGTGTAGGCGGCCGTCACCAGGAACGGGTGCAGGTACTTGGTGTTCGGCCGGCGGCGGACGTGCTCCAGCACCTCGGCTACCTGGGCGGGGTCGAGGAACAACCCGTCCCACAACTCCCGCACCCGCCGCGGGTCGGTCACGCCGCGGGCGAGGACAGCCGTGATCTGATCGTAGGTGCGGAACGGTTCCGCCTGCTTCTCCTTGGCGAACACTAGGGTCTGTCTCGCTAATCACCGGGCCAGGTAGAGTCGGATGAACGCGAGCCGCACCATCGCCGCGAAGTTGA
>JAIEQN010001171.1 GCA_019747685.1 Gemmataceae bacterium | reverse complement strand
CCGCCCGGGTCGTCGTCGTGGCCGGGCCGAGCGACCACCCGCCGGGAACCCACGAGGTCGCCGCCGGCGGCCGGCTGCTGGCCCACTGCCTGACCGCCGTCGGGCTGACGGCCGAGGTCGTCACCGCCTGGCCGGACGACGGGGCGAAGGCGTTCGCCGACGTGGCGGCGGTGGCCTTCATCGGCGACCTGTTCCCGCCGGAGGTGCTGCCGAACCGGGCCGCCGCCCTGCGGGACCTCGCAACCATGGCCGGGCGGGGGTGCGGGGTGGTCTGCCTCCACTACGCCACCGGGCTGGAGGCGAAGCACGTCGGGGCCGACGGCGGCCACCCGCTGCTCGGGTGGATCGGCGGGTACTTCGCCACCCGCTGCACCCACCACAAGTCCGTCGCCCGGGTGTTCCGGGAGGCCCGGGTCGAGCCGGCGGCCGGCCCACACCCGGTCCTCCGCGGGTGGAAGGCGTTCACCGTCCACGACGAGCCGTACATTAACAACTACTTCGGCCCGGACGGCCCGGCCGAGACCGTCACCCCGCTGGCCACGGCCGTGCTCCCGCCGGAGAAGCCGGCCCGGGAGACGGTGGCCTGGGCGGTCGAGCGGGCCGACGGCGGCCGCGGGGCCGGGGTCGTCATGCCCCACTTCTACCGGAACTGGCGGGACGACGACCTCCGCACCCTGATCCTCAACGCGGTCGTCTGGGCCGCCGGGCGGGAGGTCCCGGCCGGCGGGGTCCGGGTCCGGCTGCCGGATTTGACGACGTTCAAGCCGGCCGCCGTCGAGCCCCCGGCCGACAAGCGGTGATCCCGCCGCGGCCGAGGCCGTATAATGACGGCCGCCGCGACCCCCGGTCGCCGCCGACGCACCAGCCGGCCGCCCGTCCATGAGCCACCCCGACCCGGCCCAGCCGGGCAGTACCAGCCGGCCGACCTCCCACACCGACCCGGACGGCACCCCCACCGACCCCGCGGCGGTCCCGCCGCCCCGGTCGGGCAGCCACGCCGGCACCACCGCCGACTTCCGGCCCCCCCCGGCCGCCGACCCGCCCGCCGCCGAAACCTCCACCGTCACCGTCCGCCGGTTCGGCCGGTACGAGGTCGTCGCCGAACTCGGCCGGGGCGGGTTCGGCACCGTCTACCGGGCCCGCGACCCGGTCCTCCACCGGGACGTGGCCGTCAAGGTGGCCCGGCGGCTGCGGGACCGGGCCCGGGTGGACGAGATGATGCGGGAGGCCCGGCGGCTGGCCCAGCTCAGCCACCCGGGCATCGTCGCCGTGTTCGACGTGGGCGAGCAGGACGGGGCCTGGTACGTCGTCACCGACCTCCTGGAGGGGCACTCGCTGGCCGCCCCCGGCCGGCCGCGGTTCGGGTGGGAGGAGGCGGCCCGGCTCGGGGCGGCGGTGGCCGACGCCCTGGCCCACGCCCACGCCCGCGGGATGGTCCACCGGGACGTGAAGCCGGGGAACATCTTCCTGACCGCCGACGGCCGGCCGGTGCTGCTCGACTTCGGGCTGGCCCTGGGCGAGCTCGACCCGGCCGAGGCCCCCGGGCTGATCGCCGGCACCCCGTCGTACATGGCCCCCGAGCAGGCCGCCGGCCGGGGCCACCGGATCGACGGCCGGACCGACATCTACGCCCTCGGGGTGGTCCTGTACGAGCTGGTCTGCGGCCGGGTGCCGTTCCGGTCGGCCGACCGCGGGGAGCTGCTGCGGCAGATCGCCGAGGACGACCCCCAGCCGCCCCGGCAGGTCGCCCCGCACGTCCCGGCCGCCCTGGAGCGGGTCATCCTCCGGGCGCTGGCCAAGCGGACGGCCGACCGGTTCACCACCGCCGGCGACCTGGCCCAGGCGCTGCGGGGCCTGGCGGCCGCCGCCCCGGCCCCGGACCAGACGACTGACCTCGGGCCGGCCCCGGCCGGGGCGGCCGAGGACACCGCCGGGGCCGGGTCGTGGGCCGGCCCCCGGCGGGGGGGGGGCGAGCGGGGGCCGGTGTACGTTGCCGGGTTAGGCGGCGAAC
>JAIEQN010000165.1 GCA_019747685.1 Gemmataceae bacterium | reverse complement strand
GCCCCGGCCCCGAGCAGGGCCAGGCTCGCCGGCTCCGGCACCGCCGCCGGGAGGATCACGAACGACCGGTCGTAGCTCTGGCCGATGACCGGGTCGCGGGACTGGTCGAACCCCGGCCCGAGCTGGAGATACAGGTTCAGCCGCTCGGGGCTGGAGAACACCGTCCCCACCGGGTACGGGACGCCGGTCAAGGTGGCGGTGATGATCGCCGGGTCGACCTGGTCGGTGTAGATCGTCGGGACGCCCGGGATGACGAGCGAGAAGTACGCCACCTCGCGGAAGTCGGCCGACAACAGGCCGTCCGGGTCGAGCGGGTCCGGGACGATGTTGCTGATCTCCCCGGCGGAGGCCGGCAGCCCGTACACCGCGCCGGCGTAGATCGGGTACGGGAACGGGGCCGTCCCGACCAACGCGGCCACCGGCGAGGTCGGCACCACCCCGCCGGCCTCCGGGCCGTAGGTGACGGCCAGCGACCCGGTGGCGGCGGTGGTGAAGGTGAACCCCGGGCCGGGGTTGAAGATTGTGCCGCCGAACACGTCCACCGTCTGGGTGGCGGTCGTCGTGTAGTAGAACGTCCCCTCCGGGATCGGCCCGGCCCGGGCGGTCGGGCCGGCCAGCCCGAGGGCGAGGGCTGCGGCGGTCACGAGGCGTTTCATCGGGGGGTCCTCGGCCGCGGGGCGGTGGGCCGTCCCCGCGGCAAAGACCGGCCCAGCGAGAAAGTACCCGGGGGCGGCCGGAGGGTCAATAAGCCCGGCGGCGCTCCGCCGCCGGAGCCGGGTGCCGACCAGGCCCGCGACCCCGGAGGTCAGCAGGGCCAGCGAAGCCGGTTCGGGGACGGCGGCGGCCGACCGGAAGCGGACCTCGTCGATGAACGACATCTTGTCGTTGCCGACCCGTTGGTCGACGTTCTGGCCCGTGAAGGTCAGCGTGTGGGTGCCGGCAGCCACCGTGAACGGGTCGCTGGTGTAGAGGACGAACGCCGACCCGGCCGGCGGGGTAATCGTACCGGCGCCGCCGAACAGCAGCGGGGTGCCGTCTAGCGTAACGGCCACCGCGTTCGACCCCTCCAAGGCGTTGCGGCCCTCGGCCAGGAAGCTGAGCGTGTACGTCCCGGCGTCGAACCCGGACGCGTCCTGGGAGGCACTCCCCGGCCCCTGAAGGAAGGCGGCCTGGTTGCCCGCGGCGCCGGCCACGTTGAACGCGCTGCCGTTGGCCGCGATGCCGCCCCCGTCGATGAAGGTCCAGTCGGCCCCGGCCGGGCCGTACTGGTAGCCCCCGCCGGGGTCGGGGGTTTCGAACCCCGGGTTCAACACGAGCGGGCCCGCCTGGGCCGGCGGGGTGGCGAGGCCGAGTGCGGCCACGAGTGCGAGGGCGAGCGGGCGTGACATGGACAGGTCCTCCGCCGCAGCGGTGGGGATGTGGGGTCGTTCCCGCGGCACCGAACGACCGACACCCCGAGGGTAGTCGTTGCCGGCCGCCGGACCCATCCCCTAAAGTTAGGGGGGTTGTGCGCCGTCCGCGGTGATGCATGTCGGCCTCCGCCCGCCCCCGCGGCCGCGACCTCCGGGCCGTCTACACCCTCGCCGGCGAGTGCCGCGACCTCGGGGACGACCCCCGGCTCTGGCGGGCCCGGTTCGCCGCCGGGCTGGGTCGGCTGGTCGACGCCGACCTCGTCATCGGCGGCGAGCTGGCCGGGTTCCGGGCCGGCCGCCCGCGGGACCTCGGGGCGGTCGAGTGGGGCTGGGACCACGGGCTCGACCGCCGCGGCTGGCTCCGCGCCCTCGAGCTGCTGGCGACCGACCCGACCTACTCCCCGCTCATCGGGGTCTACGCGGCCCGCGACCGCGGGGGGCGGGCGCTGCCCCGCCGCGAGTTGGTCGGCGACCGGGCGTGGCGGCGGTCGGCCGTGCGCGACCAGGTGTACCGGGTGATCGGCATCGACCACCCGGTGTTCTGCTTCCCCGCCGTCCCGGGGTCGGCGGACGAGGTGGCCGGGGCGGTCCTCGGCC
>JAIEQN010000903.1 GCA_019747685.1 Gemmataceae bacterium | reverse complement strand
GATCACCCGCCCGGCGTGGGCCAGCTTGGCGTCGACCGCGGCCCGCAGGCCGGGCAGCCGGGCCTGCTGGGCCGGGTCGTCCCGGGTCAGCTCGGCCAGCCGGTCGAGCTTGGTCGGCACCTCCCGGACGGCCCGGTCGTGCGGCTGGAGGAACCCCGGGTCGGCGGCCGCCAGGTAGCCCCGGACCCCGGTCTCGGCGTCGGCCAGTGCGGACTGGAGGTCGTGGAGGGCGTCCAGGACGGCGTGGCCGCGGGCCACCGCCGCGGCGTCGTCGGCCAGCTCGCGGGTGTTCCGGAACGACAGCAGGGCGGCCGCGGCCAGGAGGACGACGACCGCCCCGAGGCCGGCGGCCAGAGCCCGGTTCGACCCCATCCCCATCCCCCCGTCCGGGACGTGACCGGGGTGATTGTACGGACGGGGCTTAGGACGATGGGCCGGCCGCCCGGGTTGCCCCGGTCGGGTCGAGGACCCGCCACAGCTCGTCCACCACCCGCAACAGGTCGTGCGGGTCGACCGGCTTGACCAGGTGGAGGGCGAACCCGGCGGCCTGGGTCCGGGCGTGGGACTCGTCGTTGCTCATGGCCGTCACCGCGACCATCAGGACCGGCCGGCCGGCGGCCTCGGCCCGCAGCCGCCCGGCCAGCTCGTCCCCGTCCATGTCCGGCATGTGCAGGTCGATCAGGCAGACATCCGGGGCGAACTCCCGGGCCACCCGCAGGGCCGACCGGCCGTCGTAACAGGCCCGGGGGTTGAACCCGACGATCCGCAAGAGCTCGGCCTCCGAGTCGGCCACGTCTTGGTTGTCGTCCACGCACAACACCCGGGGGCGCGATTCTCCGTTCACCTCGGCACCCCCTGCCGGCTCCCGGCGGGGAGGGGTTTGGCAAAGTCCGTGCCGTACAGATCAGTTGGGCTGGATCGGGACGCCGAACGGAGCGGCGGAACGGGCAGCCGAGGTAAAGAGGGTGGTCGAGTCGCCGACCGGTTTGTCAGCCGGGGACCCGGAAAACAGAGGGGATCGGGGTCGGAGACCGGCGTGCGGAAATGAAAAGTCCCGCCGGGAGCCTGCTTGGTGTCGCCCATTCACCAAGCGTCCCCCGGCGGGACAATGGTAGTCTATACCCGCGGCCGCGCAGGCGTCAACCCCGCCGCCGACTTTTCCGCCCCGAGCCACCCCCCGGGCGCGGCAAACGTCTCCCCGGCCGCGCGGACGCCTTCCCCCTCCCGGTCGTCGGTGGCATGGCCCGGGCAACAATCAGCCACAGATAACACAGACGAAACAGATAAAATCAAAAATCGGAGTAATTTTGTCTTGAATCTGTGTTTTCCGTCTAATCTGTGGCCGGTCTTCACACGCCCTACAAAATGAACTTGGTCAGGTCGTCCCGCTGGGTGATCGGGCCGAGCTTGTTGCGGACGAACCCGGCGTCCACCACCACCCGCTTGTCGGCCAGGTCCGGGCCGTCGTAGCTGACCTCCTCCACCACCTTCTCCAGGATGGTGTGCAGCCGCCGGGCCCCGATGTTCTGGGCCGTCCGGTTCACCTCGAAGGCGGTCTCGGCCAGCGCCTCCACCCCGTCCGGGGTGAACACCAGCTCCACGCCCTCGGTCTTGAGCAGCTCCGCGTACTGCTTGGTCAGGGCGTGCTTCGGCTCGGTCAGCACCCGGAGGAAGTCGTCGCGGGTGAGGTCGGTCAGCTCGACCCGGATCGGGAACCGGCCCTGCAACTCGGGCATCAGGTCCGCGGGCTTGGAGACGTGGAACGCCCCGGCCGCGATGAACAGGACGTGGTCGGTCCGGACCGGCCCGTACTTGGTGTTCACGGTCGTGCCTTCCACGACCGGCAGGAGGTCCCGCTGGACGCCCTGCCGGGACACGTCCGGCCCGCTGCCGGACTGCGGCCCGCACACCTTGTCGATCTCGTCCAAAAAGACGATGCCGTCGTTCTCGACCCGGGCGACCGCCTGCTCGGCCACCGCCGCCCGGTCGATCAGGGCCTCCGTCTC
>JAIEQN010000952.1 GCA_019747685.1 Gemmataceae bacterium | reverse complement strand
TCCAGCTTGTCGGTCGTCGGCGACCGCGGCAGCCCGTTCGCCCGGGCGGTGTCCCGCAGGAGGTCGGCCTTGGCCCGCAGCCCGTCCCGGGCGTCGGCGACGCGGCCCCGGACCTGCCGCTGGGCGGCCTCGGCGGCTTGCAGGGCGTCGCGGTCGGCCGGCGAGAGCGTGCCGTCGGGCCGGGGCGTCACCCCGGCCGCCTTCGCGGCCGCCTCACGCTGCTGCTCGCGGGCGCGGATCAGCTCCGGTCGCAGCTCGGCCAACTCCTTCTGGAGCACCGCCTCGACCGCCTCGACCGACCGGACTTGAAGTTCGACCTCGCCACTCCGGCCCGGCTCCTTCAGGACGGACACGTCGTCGTAGTCGTCGGCCGCCCCGCGGAGGATGACCGTGTCGCCGTCCCGGACCGGGGTGCCGTCGTCCCGGAGGAAGCCGTTGACGGCGAGTGCCACGACCGCGTCGGCCCGTAGGGGGTTGGGGCGGAGCGACGCCGCGGCACCGCCGGCGGCGGCCGCCAGTGGGTCGGAGGCGGCGCGGGTGTCGACGAGCGGGACGACCCGCAACGCCCCGTCCCGGCCGACACGATATTCGAGGAACGCCCGCCGGACGGCGTACACCCGGTCCTCGGCCGAGACGTGGACCGGGACGCGGGCGGTCGGGACGACGAGGAGCGGGTCGCGGCCGGCCGACGGCCGCAGGAGCGTGACCGTCGGGGCCGGGTCGGGGGTCAGCCGGAGTTCGAGCAGCCGCGACCCGGCCAGCCCGGTCTCGTCGGTCATCCGCAGGGCGTACAGGCCCGAAGCGGACGGCGTAAACGTGACCATCATCACCTTGCCGTCGCCGGAGACGGTCAGCGGCACATCGGCGGCGATTGCGTCGGCCAGCAGCCGGCCGCCGACGGCACCGAGCGGGTTCAGGTGGCCCAGCCCGGCGAACGGGGCGGCCGGGTCGATCGCCGCCCGGTCGCCCTGGAAGGTCAGGACCGCCCGCGACAGCCGCACGTCGGCGGCGGCCCGGAGCGAGAGCGTGGTTCCGAGCGGGACCTCGACCACCGCCGCCCCGTCGGGCAGTTCGCCCGGCGGCAGGCCGGTGTAGGCCGGCGGGGCGGCGTAGACCTGCGGCGACGGCCGGCCGTCGAGCGGCACCAGCCGGGGCGGCGGGACCACGGCCACGGCCAGCCAGCCGGTGTCGGCGTCGTTGGCGGTGACGCGGACGGTGAAGTGGTGCGGCAGCCGGGACGGGTCGAGCCGGGCGGCGACAGCCGCGACGGGGCTACCCGCCTTCGGGTCGGCGGTCAGCGGGTACGGCTCCTCCCACTCCTCCCCGCCCTCGACCCGGACCGCGACCGTGGCCCGGTCGGGCAGCTCGCCGGCCACGGTGAACCGCAGGTCGAACGGGTCACCCTTCGGCAGCCGGGCCGGGAACAGTTCGGGGGCGAGGACGGCGATCCGCGTCTTGGCCGGCCAGGGATGATTCCCGAACGGGTCGGCCAGCCGGACGATGGCGGTCGCCGCCCGGTCGGCATTCCAGGCGGCCAGCGGCCCGGCGACGAGGCCGACCGCCAGCGCCGCCCAGAACCACTTCCACGCCCGGCCGGTCGGGACGATCTGGTGCAGGTCGAGCCGCTCGGCCAGCCGCTCGGCCTTGCGGACGGCGGCCGCCCGGAGCCGGCGGGAGACGCCCCGGTCGTCGCCCCGGTCGCGGTCGGCCAGGAACGCCACCGCCGAGGCCAGCGAGTCGTTCAGCCGGGTGAACCGGCCTTCCAGTTCCAGGGCCACGGCCATCGGCTTGGTCGGCAGCCGCAGGGCCGCGACCACCCCGCGGAGCCCGACCACCCCGGCCGCGGCCAGAATCAGCACCAGTGCGAAGGCCCGGGCCAGCGGCGGCAGGTGGAAGACGGCGTCGAGGCCGCCCGCCAGGACGACCCCGCCCCCGACCACCGCGACGAGGGCGAACACGCCGGCCGCCAGCGCGGCCCGGCGGCGGCCCCGGCCGAGGGCGGCG
>JAIEQN010000262.1 GCA_019747685.1 Gemmataceae bacterium | reverse complement strand
GTCGCCGACGCTCCCGGCTCGCCCGGTCAGCCCCCGTCCGTCCCTCCGCCGCCGGCTCCGCGTGTCCCGCCCCCGCCGGTGGTCGTCACCCCGTCGCCGCCCCCGCCCCCGCCGTCGATGCGGCCGACCAAGACCATCACCGGCCCGCTCCTCGGCAGCCTGTTCACCTCCCCGCCGGTGAAGAGCCCGCCGGTGGCGACCCCGGACGCCTCCTCGCCGCCGGTCGCCAACCCGCCGAAGAAGCCGGGGCCGCCGAAGCCGCTCAACCCGTTGTTCGGGCCGAAGCCCAAGGCCCCGGTTGCACCGTCTCCGGTCGCTGACGCTCCCGGCTCGCCCCGACCTCCGGGGGCTGACACCCCCGGCTCGCCCGGCCAGCCGCCGCCGGCCGACGAGTTGCCGCTCGCTGTCGAGGTCGACGGGGCCGACTCGCCCGCCTCACCCGCCCCGGGGTCAGAGGCCCCGGCTCCCGCGCCGCCCCCGCCGCCGGCGACCCCGAAGGTCCGCTTCCGCCCGGCCGGCGGGTCGCCGCTGTGGGGGCCGAAGCCCCCGCCCCCGCCCCCGGCGTAGAAAGACTCACCACGACTCACGCGGAGCCTCCCCCCGATGCCCGACCCCGCCCCGGCCTACCGCGGCCTGACCCCCGCCGAGGTCGCCCAGAGCCGGCAGAGGCACGGCCCGAACGTCCTCACCCCGCCGCCCCGGGACCCGTGGTGGAAGCAGTACCTGGAGAAGTTCGACGACCCGGTCATCCGCATCCTGATGATCGCCGCCGCCATCGCCATCGCGGTCGGGGCGTTCGACGGCCACTACGTCGAGGGCGTCGGCATCATCGTCGCCATCCTCCTCGCCACCTTCCTCGCCTTCTGGAACGAGTACCGGGCGAACAAGGAGTTCGACATCCTGAACAAGTCGAACGACGACGTCCCGGTCAAGGTCCTGCGGGGCGGCGGGTACGCGGCCGTGCCCCGCCGGGACGTGGTCGTCGGGGACGTGGCGGTGGTCGAGGTCGGGGAGGAGGTGCCGGCCGACGGCCGGGTCCTGGAGGCCGTCGCCTTCCAGGTGAACGAGGCCAAGTTGACCGGCGAGGCCCGGCCGGCCGACAAGGCCCCGGCCGCCCCCGGGGCGGCGACCGGCACCGCCTACGGCCCCGGCACCCTCCTCCGCGGCACGACGGTGGTGGACGGGTACGGGGTGTACGAGGTGACGGCCGTCGGGGACGGGACCGAGATCGGCCGGACCCTCCGCGAGTCGATGGAGGACACCGGCGAGCCGAGCACCCTGGACAAGCAGCTCGCCGGGCTGAGCAAGGTGATCGGCGTGGTCGGGTTCGGCATCGCCCTCTTGACGTTCGCCGCCCTCGTCGGCCGGGGCGTGTTCAACGGGACGCTCGACCTCTCCGCCGGGCAGTGGCTGGTCGCCGCGGCCGCCCTGCTCGGGGTGGCGGCGGCCCTCGTCCGGGTCTGGCTGCCGATCGTGTACGACGCCTGCGAGGTGGCCGGGAAGGAGGCCGAGCCGCCCGGCTGGCTGGAGGCCGAGGGCTGGAAGCCGTGGGCGGTGTCGGCCGCGGTCGGGGCGGTACTGTTCGCCGTCGTGGTCGGCGGCGGGGTCGCGGCCGGGCTGGTCGGGACCGACCCGGGCACCTGGCTGCCGCGGGACGCCGGCCGGGCCTTCCTCCAGTACTTCATGATCGCCGTCACGATCATCGTCGTCGCCGTTCCCGAAGGGCTGGCGATGAGCGTCACCCTCAGCCTGGCGTACTCGATGCGGAAGATGACGGCCGCGAACACCCTCGTCCGGCGGATGGACGCCTGCGAGACGATCGGGGCGGTCACGGTCATCTGCTCGGACAAGACGGGGACGCTGACCCGGAACGAGATGCGGGTCCACGAGGCGGCGTTCGCCGGCCCGGCCGGGCCGGGGCTGCCGGCCGACCCGAAGGCCCGGGGGCTGGCCGTCGAGGCCGTGGCCGCGAACACCACCGCCCACCTGAGCCGGGAGCCG
>JAIEQN010001058.1 GCA_019747685.1 Gemmataceae bacterium | reverse complement strand
AAGGACGGCGGCCGGCGGCGGTCGAGCCAGAGCATCCTGGACGAGCTGGGCCGCGAGGCGAGCCGGGCCAACCGGGTGCTGCTGGCCAGCGACCCGGACCGGGAGGGGGAGGCCATCGCCCGGGACATCGCCGACGAGCTGAACCTCGACCCGGCCCGGACGTACCGCATCCGGTTCAACGAGATCACCAAGCCGGCCATCCAGCGGGCGCTGAGCCAGCCGGAGCAGATCAACACGGACCGCGTCGCGGCCCAGGAGGCCCGCCGGGCGATGGACCGGGTGGTCGGGTTCCCCCTGTCGAACCTGCTCGGCAAGAAGGTGGCCGGCGGGCTGAGCGCCGGCCGGGTCCAGTCGGTCGCGGTCAAGCTGATCGTCGACCGGGAACGCGAGATCGAGGCGTTCGTCACCGAGGAGTACTGGAAGCTGACGGCCCTGCTCGCCCCGCAGGGGTCGGGCGTGGTCTGGGCCGCCGACCCGAAGAAGTCGAAGCTGTTCGCCAAGAAGAAGCCCGGCCAGGGCGAGCCGGGAGCGTCAGCGACCGGAGGCGCGGAACAAGAACCCGAAGAACCCGTCGAGGACACCGAGGCCCCGGAGCCGGAGGAGAGCGGGGAGGCTCCGGTCGCTGACGCTCCCGGCTCGCCGGCCGCCGACGCGCCCCGGAACGACAAGGGCGGGCTGCCGAAGCCGCCGGGCGGGGCGTTCCTGGCCGAACTGGTGAAGTGGGACGGGGCCGACCCGAAGCTGCCGAACGAGGCGGCCGCGGATGCCGCCGTCGAGGCCCTGCGGGGCGTCCCGTTCGTCGTCACCAAGGTAGAGCAGAAGGACCGCCAGGACCGGCCGCACCCGCCGTTCACGACGAGTACCCTCCAGCAGCAGGCGTTCCTGCGGCTGCGGATGAGCACCAGCCGGACGATGAGCGCGGCCCAGGCCCTGTACCAGGGGGTGAACCTGAAGGGCCAGGGCCAGACCGCCCTCATCACCTACATGCGGACGGACAGCACCCGGGTGTCGCCGGACGCCCTGAACGCGGTGCGGAACTTCATCGGTTCGGCCCCGCAGCTCGGGGCCGCATACCTGCCGGCCAAGCCGAACTTCTACGCCAGCGGGAAGAGCGCCCAGGAGGCCCACGAAGCCATCCGCCCGACCGACGTGACGGTCACGCCCACCCAGGCGGCGAACATGGGCTTGGCCGGCGATCAGTTCCGGCTCTACGAGCTGATCTGGCGGCGGTTCGTGGCCAGCCAGTGCGCCCCGGCGGTCCTCGGGGTGACGACCTACGACATCCGGGCCGGCCGGGGGCTGTTCCGGGCCCGGGGCCAGGTCGTCAAGTTCGCCGGCTACCGGAAGGTCCTGGCCCCGGTCGGCGGGAAGCAGGACGACACCGAGCTGCCGCTGGTGAAGGAGGGCGAGACGCTCGACCGGCTCGACCTGTTCGAGACCCAGCACTTCACCCAGCCGCCGCCCCGGTACAACCAGGCGTCGCTGGTCAAGGCCCTGGAGAAGGAGGGGATCGGCCGGCCGTCGACGTACAACACGATCATCTCGACCATCCAGAAGCGGGGCTACGTGACCGAGGAGAAGGGCCGGTTCTACGCCACGCAGATTGCGAAGGTGGTGACGGACCTGCTGGTGCAGAACTTCCCCCGGATCATGGACCTGAAGTTCACCAGTCACTTCGAGGAAGAACTCGACGACATCGAGACCGGGAAGTGCCACTACCGGGAGGTCCTGGACGAGTTCTGGGGGCCGTTCTCCGAGCTGCTGCGGAAGGCCGGGGACGAGATGGCCCCGGCCCGGGAACAACTGGACGAGAAGTGCCCGAAGTGCGGCCGGCCGCTGGAGCGGCGGTACAGCGCCAAGACCGGCAACTCGTTCGTCGGCTGCACCGGCTGGAAGGACAAGGAGAACAAGTGTACCTACAAGCGGGACGAGAGCGGGAAGGAGATCGCCGGCCCGGAAGTCACCGACATCAAGTGCCCGGCGTGCGGCAAGTTCATGGT
>JAIEQN010000055.1 GCA_019747685.1 Gemmataceae bacterium | reverse complement strand
TCCTCACCGCCCGTTGTACCCGGACCCGATTTACGAGACAGACCCTAGGACCCGCTCATTTTGGACAAGCTCTCAGGTCGAGCGCGGCGTACAGTGCCACCGCCTCGGCGTAACTGGGTACGTCGATGTCCCGCACCTCCCGCTCCTGAACGATGCGGGTCTTTACCAATCGGTACGTGGTCATAATCCGGTTCACCAAGTTGGGCCGGGGGCCACTCTCCCCCGGCTCGTTAATCTCGGATAGAGTTAGCCGCCCCGGCTCCCGAAGTACGGGCCGCTCTCATCGAACGTGACTTCCCCGCCTTCGCAGCGGAGCATCCCGTTGTAGGCCGCCCCGCGCTCGAAGTACCGGAGGGTGAAGGTCAGGTCCGGGAACAGCTCGGCGGCCCGTTTAATGACCGGCTCGGGCGGGCTCCACGCGGTCTCGAAGTGCAGGTCCTGGGAAACATCCCCGGTCCACTCGCTCCGCTCGCCGATTTGCACCCCGCAGGCGTTCCACTTCGTCCCCCAGTTCTCGACGCACCATTCATACCCGCCGGAGTTGAACCCGTCCGGCGGGATGGTCGCGTTTTCCCGCTCGGCGGGGCTCAAACCCCTCCAGCGGTCGAAAAACCCCTCCCGCTCCCGGTCCATCCGCTCCCACTCCTCGGGGTAGGGGACGAAGCGGTTGAAGTCGAACAGGGTTTCTCCCCCGTCGTCCCGGCCTCGGGCCTGGTCCATGAACCCTGCCACCTTTTCCGCCGGTCCCTCAATGGTCAAATCGCATTCACACCAATTCGGCATATTCCTCTGGGTCATCGGAAGGGCCGGGCGGCCACTCTCCGCCCGGCTCGTGTCAGTTAAGCGGCCAAGGCAACCTCGTAGGCCCGGCGCTTGATGCGGTCACCGTCCCCGAACCACGCGGAGTCGAGCCGCGCTTCGGCGTCGTCCTTCCGCCTCCCCCGGACGTGGTCGACCCAGTCGGTGACCGCGTTGTACGCCCCCCAGTAGGTGCCGTGGACGCCGGGCAGCATCGCCCCCGGTGCGGCGTAGTACGCCGACAGGATTTGCGGGTACGCCCTCGGCCGCTTCCCGTGGGTGTAGGTGTCGGGGGCAACGTCGAGCACGGCGTCGACGTACCGTTGCAACCCGTCGACGGGTAAACGCCGGGCGGCCATCGTGCGAAACCCCTCGACGGTGGCGGTGAACGTCTTCGCGGCCATGTCGACCGTTTTCTGAACCAGGGCAAGACCCTCCTCGACTCCCGCCGTGTGCCGGACCCGGGTGCCGTCCTCCAGCCCGGCGTCGGCCCGGCGGTCGGCCCGGCTCAGGGTGTTCCAGCACACGACCCGGATGGTCGTGAACTGGCACCGCACGGCCTGGCTGCCGTCGTGGGCGTTGCTCAGGAGGAAGTACCCCCGGACGCTGTCCCGGTCGACGATGTCGGCCTGGGCGCCGTTCAGGCGGGCCAGGACCCACACCCGTTTCCCGCCCTTCAGGCTCCCGGCCGCCTCCAGCTCGCACGACCCGGAGTCGAGGAATGGCTGGAAGAAGTCGAAGGCGACGGCGTTTTGCAGCGGCCGGTACCCGGCCCCGACCACCCCGAGGACGGCCCGGTCGGTGCCGCGGACGACGGCGTGGTGGGTGTCGACGTTCGACACCACCAGGTCGAGCGGGGAGATGTCCCCGCGGGCGAGTTCGCGGCCGCCGATGACGGCGGCGAGGGGTTCGAGCCGGACCGCCCAGTCGAGCCCGGCGGCCCGGACGGCCTCGGGGATGGTCGGCGCTTCGGGGAGGAGTACCCCCAGCTTGTGCCACGCGGGGACGCGGGTGAAGAACGCGGATTCTACATGATGTGCCATACCTATCCTTGTCTGATGCGGGCCCGGTTTCTCACGCCGAACCCTGGTTAACGAGGCGAGAATACTACGGAATCGCGGACCTACTGCATCGGAGGTAAGGAAGGGTATTCGAGGGGTCGGTGCGTCCGTACCCATTGGGGGATGAGAAGCCACGGA
>JAIEQN010000791.1 GCA_019747685.1 Gemmataceae bacterium | reverse complement strand
CGGCCCGCACAACCCCCCCGACCGGGCGCCGGCCGGCCGCCGCCGGCGGGTCGCCCGGCCCGGGTGGTTCCGCCGGCCGGGGGCGGGTGATAAGCTGGGGGGTATCGGCCCGCCCCGCCGGACCCGTCGCCCCCGGAGTCGTCACCCCATGTGGTCCCGCCCGGCCGCCGTCGGCCTGCTCCTGGCCCTCGCCGGGACCGGCCCGGCCCAGAACGCCGCCACCTACACCACCCCGATCCCGCCGGACGCCGCCGCCCTCGACCGGCTCAACCTCCGGACCGAGTGGGCGACGTACCTGCCGGTCGACGGCCGGCGGGACTCGATCCAGCTCGTCCAGACGTTCGACGACCAACTGTTCGTCCAGACCCGGGACGGCCTCCTGATCGCGGTCGACGCCCGGACCGGGCGGGTCCAGTGGACGGCCGCCCTGGGCAACGGGGAGCCGACCAGCGTCTACCCGGTGGCGGTCAACCGGGAGTTCGTGTACGCCGCCAACGTCACCCGGCTGTACGCCTTCTACCGGGCGACCGGGGTGGCCGAGTTCGCGTTCGACATGGGGTCGACCCCGACCGCCGGGCTGGCCGCCGACGACACCGGGGTGTACGCCGTCCTGTCCGTCCGGTCCGGGCGGGCCGGGGCCCAGCGGCTGGTGGCCTACGACCTGCCCCGGCCGATCGCCCTGGTCGACCCGGACCGGGGGGTCGTCCCCGGGACGGCCGACCGCCGGCAGCGGCCGCCGAACCCGGTCGACGCCCTGACCGCCCGGTACCCGTCGGACGGGCCGTTCCGCCCGGCCGTGGTGGCCTCGGACGAGGCCGTGACCCGCCGCCGCGGCGGGGTCCGGGAGGCCCCGCTGACCGGGCTGGGCGGGTCCCGGTCCCCGTCGCTGGCGGTGGTGGACCGGGTCACCCCGCCGTACCAGATGGAGGACGAGGGCTCCACCCCGTCGCTGGCCGTCGTCCCCAGCCTCCGCCGGCCGTACCGGCTGCGGGACGAGTCGAGCCGGTTCGTCCAGCGGACCCCGTCGATCGGCAGCATCCCGCCGTCGGTGGCCGCCGCCCTGGCCCTGACCGACCTCCGGCCGCGGGGGGTGGTCCCGCCGGTCCGGTGGGAGTACGGGCTGGAGAGCCGGGTGCTGTTCACCCCGGCCCTCAGCCCGGACCGGCTGTGGCTGGCCACCACCGACCGGAAGTTCCTGGCCCTGGCGAAGGCCGACAAGAAGCTCCAGGTGTCCGGGAACCTGTTCGACCAGGTGGCCGCGTTCCCCGGCCAGGCCGGCACCCTGGCCTACGTCCCGCTGGCCGACGGGGCGCTGGTGGCCGTCGACCTGACCACCGGGAACCTGGTCGGCGGGCTCAACAGCCCGTGGCGGACGAACCTCGGCGGGTACCCGAACCACACCCCGCTGGTGACCCGGGCGTCGGTGTACGCCGGGGGCGAGGACTCCGGGGTGGCCCGGGTCGACCGGGCGAGCGGGGACGTGACCTGGCGGACCGCCGACCGGGGGGCCGACCGGGTGGTCGGGGTGAACGAGTCGTTCGCCTACGTCCGCAGCCGGTCCGGGCGGCTGGAGGTGTACGACGCCGTCCGCCCGAACCTGCCCGGCGGCCGGTCGGCCCCGCTGTCCGGCCTCGACGTGGGGGCGTTCAACATCCCGGTGGTGAACACCGTGTCCGACCGGGTCTACCTGGCAGCCGACACCGGGCTGATGGTCTGCCTGCGGGACGCCGGCCGGAAGTACGACGTGCCGGTCCGGATGGCCCCGCCGGTGTCGGTCAACCCGGTCCCGAAGGAGGGGGTGGTAGCCCCCGCCGGGAAGGAGGGGGCGGCCCCGACCGAGGCCGCCCCGGCGCCGAAGAAGGACCCGGCCAAGAAGGACGACCCGGACCGGGAGATGGACTGACCGGGTTGGTCCGTTCTGAGCGGGGGGGGGGAGCCCCCCCCCGCCGGCCCCCGCGCCCGGGGGGGGCCCCCCCCCCCCCGGTTGGTGATT